>JBKKBS010000223.1:0-8939 GCA_046713815.1 Tepidiformaceae bacterium | reverse complement strand
CGGTGCCGGTGCCCATGGCCGCGATGCCCATGAACTCCATCACCGTCGCCATCGTGTTAGCGGTGAACTGCGCGCCGCATGCGCCAGCCCCTGGGCAGGCGGCGTCGACGATGCGTTCCAGTTCCTCCGCGTCGATCTTCCCCACCGCCTCCTGGCCAACCCCCTCGAAAACGTCCTGGATGGTGAGGTCGCGGCCCTTGTACTTGCCCGGGGCGATGGAGCCGCCATAGAGCATGACTCCGGGAATGTTGAGGCGCGCGAGGGCCATCGCGCCGGCGGGGATGGTCTTGTCACAGCCGACGATCACGACCGTGGCGTCGAATGAATACCCCACGCCGGCCAGCTCGATCGAGTCTGCGATGAGCTCGCGGCTGATAAGCGAGGCCTTCATGCCCTCCGTGCCCATGGAGATACCGTCGGAGATGGAGATCGTGTTGACCTCCATCGGCGTGCCGCCCGCGGCCCGGACGCCGGCCATCACGCGCTGCGCGAGGTCGCGCTGGTTGTAGTTGCAGGGCATCGTGCCTATCCATTCGTGCGCAACCATCACGAGCGGCTTCTTCAGGTCCTCGCTGGTGAAGCCGATGGACTTGAGGTAGGAGCGGGCGGGGGCGCGGCCGGGGCCGTCCACCATCACATGGCTGCGGTGGCGTGGATCGAGCGTCACGAGGCGGTCTCCAGGGAGTCGGATGTGAAGCGCAGCTTACGAAAGCGGGGGCAGCCACGCGACTTTCGCCACGCGCGTGGTGCTTAGGAGGGGGGTCGCCCCAGACTCTCACGACCCCTCACCGCCGGTGCTAGATGTCCGAACCTTCGAGCCTCCCTCCCTACGCCCGTTTCATCGGAAAGCTTCGCCCACGCAAACGCCTGAGGTGGCGCGTCTACAGCTATCGAGCGGCAAAGTGTGGGGCGCGACGCCGTTGGGGAGTAATTGGCCTCAGGTACGGGCGTACGTCGGACGCTGCCGGAGGGCGAGCCCGGAATCGAGTTTTGGACAGCAGCGGCTCCTGATAAGAACGGGCACCCATTCATGGCCGTCTGGTCGCAGCGCGCTCGCGCTGGAGCGAGCGAGATCCGGGTGGAAGACGATCATGTAAGATCGCATGTGTCATCACGAAGGCAGTGCCATGACCACAACAGAGCATAACGTTCTTCAGGTAAGCCCAAACAAGGTTTGGCCGACGGGCGACGGCCGGACAGTCGGCATCGTCTCCGTAACCCCGGACGAGATCACCCGACGGTTCGGGATTGTGTTCGAACGTGGCCTTGATGATGGGCTTGGGGAATATGCGCTGGCGGCGGTCTCGGACCGAAAGGGCGGCCAGGTCTGGCTGATGCGTTACGACGGCTCACCAGTCGCAGGCACGGACGTAGTTGTAGACGCGATGCGCTCCCGGTCAGACGCACTCAAATCGGTGCGCGAGGTGCTCGGGTTCCAACGGAAGGACTTTGAGTGGATCTCGGACGATGAATACGACCAACGTGCGTTCGTCCAGGATGAGCTGACGAAAAGCCTTCTCAAGGGCCACCGATTACCCGCTGGTTAGGGCGGGAAGCGGTGGCAGCCACGCGACTGGCCGTCCGCGGTTAAGTCCGGACGGCAACAGAATCAGGGACGTTCAGCCGTCGTCTCGTAGTTCGCGATGGGCTAACCTGTACGGGAGGCCCCAAATCAACGGCGCCTTCGTGGAGTTACGTTATGAAGGTCCTGGTTGCGCTTGATGACAGTCCGCGCGCAGTTCAAACACTGAAGGCGGTCGGCCAATTGGCAACGACCTGGCACGGGGAAGTTCACCTGGTGACGGTTATCAAGCCGGGCGCCAGCCACGACACCGTGTCGTCCCACGACTACTCGCACTCCCTCACGCCCGCGGGTACGGTGTCTGGCCACTCGCTCCACACCCAGGAGCCCGTGCCAGGGCTCGCGGAGGATCGCGGGCAAGCCTCGGTGCGGATTCGGACCGAAGCCGAAGAACGCCTGGCGGCCCTCGCGAACGAATTCCTCCCACTGGTGCAGGCCAACATTCACGTCGACACCGTCGATGATGTGCCAGCCGCGGTGATAGACGCGGCGAAGCGGCTCCAGGTCGATCTGATTGCCGTGGGCACGCACGGGCGCACGGGGCTGAGGCATGTGCTCATGGGGAGCGTTGCCGAGGCGATCGTCCGCCAGTCGCACGTCCCTGTGCTTGTGGTGGGACCGCGAGTCGTTCCGTCGTAGCGTTCGCTAAAGCGGGCTGGAGAGGACGCTCTCGCCCATGAGGTACTGGTCGATGCCACGCGCGGCGGCCCGGCCTTCGGCGATCGCCCAGACGATGAGCGACTGGCCGCGCGTCATGTCGCCTGCGGTGAAGACCCCTGAGACTGATGTCATCTTGCACTCGTCAGCCTTCACGTTCCCTCGCCCGTCGAGTTCCACGCCGAGCTGCTCTAGCATCCCGGGCTTCTCCGGGCCGAGGAATCCCATGGCGAGGAGAAGCAGATCGACGTCCTGCTCGAACTCCGATCCTGGTACCTCTTGCATCACCTGCCGCCCGTTCTCCGAGACCCACTCCAGTCGCACCCCATGCAGCTTCCGGAGCACGCCGTTCTCGCCCGAAAGCCTCTTCGTGAGGATCGAGTAATCGCGGACGCCGCCCTCCTCGTGGGCGGACGAGATGCGGTAGATCATTGGGTACGTGGGCCAGGGCATGGCGTCCGTGCGCGAGCCCGGCGGCTTCGGCAGCAGCTCGTACTGGAGGACTTCCTTCGCGCCCTGCCGGTGGGCCGTCCCGAGGCAGTCGGCGCCGGTGTCGCCGCCCCCAAGGATGATCACCGTCTTACCCTTCGCCGAGATGAAGTCGTCGTCGGGAATCTCGTCTCCAGCGTTGCGCTTGTTCTGCAGCGGCAGGTATTCCATGGCGTAGTAGACGCCCTTCAGCTCGCGGCCGGGCACCTCGAGGTTTCGCGCCCAGGTGGCCCCACCCGTCAGACAGACAGCGTCGAACTGCGTCATCAGGTCCCGCGCATCAATGTCCGTGCCCACGTTCACGCCGGGCTGGAATACCACGCCCTCGGCTTCCATCTGCACCATGCGGCGGTCGAGGAAGCGCTTTTCCATCTTGAAATCCGGGATTCCATAGCGCATCAGGCCGCCGATGCGGTCGTCGCGTTCGAAGAGCGTGACATCGTGGCCGGCGCGGGCGAGTTGCTGCGCCGCTGCCATTCCCGCCGGGCCGGAGCCAATCACGGCAACGTTCTTCCCTGTCCGTACCTCGGCAATTTCTGGAGTGATCCAACCCTCATCAAAGGCGCGTTCGATGATCGAGAGTTCGACCTGCTTGATCGTCACGGGATCGGCGTTGATGCCGAGCACGCAGGCAGCCTCGCAGGGGGCCGGGCAGAGACGTCCCGTGAACTCCGGGAAGTTGTTGGTGGCGTGGAGACGGTCGATCGCATCCCGCCACTGGTCCCGGTACACCAGGTCGTTCCAGTCGGGGATGATGTTGCCGAGCGGGCAGCCCTGGTGGCAGAAGGGGATGCCGCAGTCCATGCAGCGCGCTGCCTGCTGCTTGAGGTGCTCCACGGGGAAGTCCTCGTAGACCTCGAGCCAGTCGTGCACGCGCTCCCCCGCGGGACGGCGCTTGGGAGTCTCGCGCCCGAACTCCATGAAGCCCGTGGCTTTAGCCATGCGCGGCGACCCTCGGCTGCTGGACCGAAAGTGGAGCGTGGCCGTTGAGCTGCCCGTTGTTGGCCGCCCGCCGCGCCTCTTCCATCACCCGCTTGAAGTCGCGAGGCATGACCTTCACGAAATGCTTCGCGGCGGCGGGCCAATCAACGAGCAACCCCTCTGCGACGGTGCTCCCGGTGTATTCAACGTGGCGCTGAAGCATGCCACGGACGAGCTCGAGGTCTTCTGCTTCGTCCAACGGTTCGAGTCCCACCATCTCCGGGTTGCACGCGTGTGGAAGTCGCCATCCGGGTCCCACGCGAAGGCGATTCCCCCGCTCATGCCCGCGGCGAAGTTTCGGCCCGTGCGACCGATGACCACGACACGTCCGCCGGTCATGTATTCGCACCCGTGATCGCCTGTGCCCTCGACCACGGCCATGGCGCCCGAGTTGCGGACGGCGAAACGTTCGCCCGCAACTCCCCGGAAGAAGGCGGCGCCGCGGGTGGCGCCGTATAGCGCGACATTGCCGATGATGATGTTCTCTTCCGGGACGAAGGTGGAATTCTTCGGCGGATAAACGATGATCTTGCCGCCGGAAAGACCCTTGCCGATGTAATCGTTTGCGTCGCCTTCGAGCCGCAATGTCATGCCCGAAGGCACGAACGCCCCGAAACTCTGGCCCGCGGAGCCCGTAAAGTGGATGTCTAGCGTGTCATCCGGCAGCCCGTTGAAGCCGTGGCGTCGCGTGAGTTCGCTGCCCATGATTGTCCCCACCGTGCGGTTCACGTTGCGGATCGGCACATCGAGTTGGACGCACCCATTGCCCTCGATCGCCGGCATCACCTGCGGCAAGAGCGCGTAATCGAGCGCCCGCTCGAGGCCATGATCCTGTTCACGCACGCGGCGAGTGGCGACTGATTCGTCGACATCGGGCCGATAAAGTATGGCGGAGAGGTCGAGCCCCTGCGCCTTCCAATGGTCGACGGCACGGCGTGCATCGATGAGGTCGCTGCGGCCGATCAATTCGTCGAGGGAGCGGTAGCCGAGCTGCGCCATGTAGCCGCGCACCTGCTCCGCAATGAAGCGGAAGAAGTTGACGACGTGCTCCGCCTGGCCTGTGAACTTCTCGCGCAGCTTCGGGTTCTGCGTGGCCACGCCCACCGGGCACGTGTCCAGGTGGCAGACGCGCATCATGATGCAGCCCATCACCACCAGCGGGGCGGTTGCGAAGCCGTACTCTTCAGCGCCGAGGAGAGCGGCGATGATTACGTCCCGGCCCGTCTTCATCTGGCCATCCGCCTGGACGACGATGCGGTCACGCAGGTTGTTGAGGACGAGCGTCTGCTGCGTCTCCGCAAGACCCAGCTCCCAGGGGATGCCGGCGTGCTTCAACGAAGTCAGCGGGCTCGCACCTGTGCCGCCATCGTGGCCGCTAATGAGCACCACGTCCGACTTCGCCTTTGCCACGCCCGCGGCCACGGTGCCAACGCCGACTTCCGCCACCAGCTTCACGCTGATGCGCGCGCGCGGGTTCGCGTTCTTGAGGTCGTGGATGAGCTGGGCGAGATCCTCGATTGAGTAGATGTCGTGGTGCGGCGGCGGACTGATCAGACCCACGCCGGGCGTCGCGTAACGCACTTCCGCGATCCAGGGGTAGACCTTGTGCCCCGGGAGCTGGCCGCCCTCGCCGGGTTTCGCGCCCTGGGCCATCTTGATCTGGAGTTCGTCTGCGTTGACGAGGTATTCGCTGGTCACCCCGAAGCGGCCAGAGGCCACTTGCTTGATGGCGCTGCGCCGAGAGTCGCCGTTCGCATCGCGCGTGAAGCGACGGCGGTCCTCGCCGCCTTCGCCCGTATTGCTCTTACCGCCAATGCGGTTCATGGCGATGGCAAGCGTTTCGTGGGCCTCGGCGCTGATCGAGCCGTAAGACATCGCTCCCGTGGCGAAGCGCCGAAAGAGGTCCTCCACGGGTTCGACCTCGTCGATCGAGATGGGCTCGCGGTCAGACTTCAGTTGGAAAAGGCCTCGCAACGTAGCCATGCGCGCGGCCTGGTGGTCCACGAGGTCTGTGTACTCGCGGAAGATCTCCCCGCGACCGGTGCGCGTCGCGTGCTGGAGCTTGAAGACCGTGTCCGGGTTGAAGAGGTGGAACTCGCCGTCCCGGCGCCACTGGTACTGCCCGCCGAAGTCCAATTCGCGCACTCCGCCATCGCGCGTGGGGAAGGCGCGCACGTGATGGGCCATCGCTTCAACTGCAATCTCGTCGATTCCCACCCCGCCGATGCGGGACACGGTCCGCGAGAAGTAGTGGTCGACGAGCGCCTCGGAGAGGCCGATCGCCTCGAAGATCTGGGCGCCACGATAGCTGTGGACCGTGGATATGCCCATCTTCGACATCACCTTGACGACGCCCTTCTTGATCGCCTTGAGGTACTTCTTGTGGGCTTCTTCCTGGCTGACCGAAGGGTCGAGGATGCGTTCTTCGCGCATGCCGTCGATCGTGTCGAGCGCGAGCCACGGGTTGATGGCGCCCGCGCCGTAGCCTATCAACAGCGCGAAATGGTGCACTTCGCGCGCATCGCCCGTCTCCACGATAAGGCCCACCTGGGTGCGCTTTTTCTCGCGCACGAGATGGTTGTGCAGGCCCGCCACGGCCAACAGCGAGGGGATGGGCGCATTCTCGTCGTCGACTCCCCGGTCCGAGAGGATGAGGACCTTGGCGCCCTTCGCGATGGCGCGATCCGCCGCCGCAAACAGCTCATCGACCGCGGGGGCGAGGCCGGCGGGGCCGGCTTTCGCCGGGAAGAGCATCGGCAGAACCGTCGCTCGCAAGGACGAGTCCTTGAGCGCCTTGAACTTCGCCAGCTGGGCGTTGTCGAGGAAGGGGCTATCGAGGCTCACGAGGTGACAACTCTCGGGGTCCGGGTTGAGCAGATTGCCCTCGGGCCCGATGACCGTTGCCACTGATGTCACCAGCTCCTCGCGGATGGCGTCGAGCGGCGGGTTCGTGACCTGGGCGAAGAGCTGCTGGAAATAGTTGTAAAGCGGCTGGGGTCGATCACTCAGGACCGCGAGAGGCGTATCCGTGCCCATCGATCCGAGCGCCTCTTCGCCATTTCCAGCCATCGGCGCGAGGATGTACTTCTGATCCTCGAGTGTGTAGCCAAACGCCATCTGTTGTTCCAGCAGTTGGGGGGCGTCGAGCGACGGCTCCATTTCTCCTTCGGGCGCATCGTCCAGCGGCAGGAGATTCTGCTTCAGCCACTCCGCGTAGGGCCGCTCCGCCGCGAGTTTCGTCTTCAGCTCCGCGTCGTCGATGATGCGACCCTCTTCGAGGCTGACGAGAAACATCTTCCCCGGTTGCAGGCGCCCCTTGTAGAGCACGCGCTCGGGTTCGATCGGCAGTACGCCGACCTCCGAGGCCATGATCACAAGGCCGTCCTTGGTGACGACATAACGCGATGGCCGCAGGCCGTTACGGTCGAGCACGGCGCCGATGTCCTTGCCATCCGTGAAAGCGACCGACGCGGGGCCGTCCCAAGGCTCCATCAGGCAGGAATGGTACTCATAGAACGCTCGCTTCTCGGCGCTCATGCTCTCGTGACCTTGCCACGCTTCCGGAATGAGCATCATCATCGCGTGGGCGACCGTCCGCCCCCCGCGCACCAGCAGTTCGAGGGCGTTGTCGAGGCAGGCGGTGTCGCTGCCGCGCTCGTCGATCACCGGCGTCACCTTGTGGATGTCGTCGCCGAAGAGCGGCGAGCGGAAGAGCGCTTCGCGGGCGGTCATCCAGTTCACGTTGCCGCGCACCGTGTTGATCTCGCCGTTGTGCGAAACGAAGCGGTAGGGATGGGCCAGCTTCCAACTGGGAAACGTGTTCGTACTGAAACGCGAATGGAACATCGCGTAGGCGCTGATCATGCGGCTATCGCTCAAGTCCAGGAAATACTCGCGCAGTTGCGTGGCCGTGAGCATGCCCTTGTAAACCAACGTTCGGCAGGAGAGGCTGGTGAAATAGAAATATTCCGCGTCGCGCAGGCCCCAGCGCGAGAGCGCCTTCTCGAAGCGGCGGCGAATAATGTAAAGCTTGCGTTCGAACGCGTCGTCGTCGCCTTCGAGTTCGTGGTCCCGCGCGATGAAGACATGGTGCATCGAGGGCTCCACCTCCGCCGCGCTCTTGCCAAGCATGGAGTTATCGCGAGGGACCTCACGCCACCCGAGGAGATGCTGCCCCTCCTCCTCGACGATCGCTGTGAAAAGCGCCTGCGCCTGGGCGGTGGCGCGTGGATCTTGCGACCCAAAAAAGAGCCCGGCCCCATAGTGGCCGGCTTCGGGCAGGCGGATGCCAATCTGTGCGCATACGCGACGGAAGAACTCGTGCGGGAGTTGGAGGAGGATGCCGGCGCCATCACCCGTGTTCACTTCCGCACCGGACGCGCCCCTGTGGTTCAAGTTCTCCAGCGCCGTCAACCCATCGAGCACGATCTGATGCGCGCGATGCCCCTTGAGGTTGACGATGAAGCCAACGCCGCAGCTATCGTGCTCGTTCCTGGGGTCGTACAGCCCCTGGGCCGGTGGCATTCCCGGGTCGCGCATAGTGTGCCTCCCGCGTGGGTGGGCCGATCCCGCGGGATATGAAAGTCCCTGCGGCGCCGGTTGGAACCGTGCCGCCGGTTTGTGAAACAAATCCCAAAGTGGTCCGGCGCGGAGTGGTGAGTTCGCAGTATAGCAAATCCGTCAACCCTTACGTCACCCCGTGAACCGCCTATCGGCTCCATCACCGCCGCCTATCCGTATACTGTTGCCCAACACATCCCGGAGCAGCGCATGACCACGCCCACCGAGCACCAGACCTACTGGGACGCCGAGCACCTCGAAGAGGTCGTCAGCCAGCGCGCGAAGGTCCTCGGACCCACCGTCTGGGCCGCCGCTCAACCAGACCCCCGGCCGGTGATCTCCTTCGCCGGTGGGCTGCCCGACATCCCATCGTTGCCGGGAGAGATCTTCCTCAAGGCGGCGCGCACCGTCATCGACCGCGAACAGAAGGAAGCGCTCGAGTACGGGGGCACATTCGGCCCCCATCCGCTGCGCGTTGAGATTGCGAAGCGCTCGACGCAGCTGGAGGGCATCCCCGTCGGGGTCGAGAACGTGATGGTCTGCTCAGGCTCGGCGCACGGCATCGGCGTCATCTGCGAAACGCTGCTCGACCCCGGCGACATTGTCCTCACGGAAAGCCCGAACTTTCCCGGCAGCATGCGCACCATCCGCACCTTCGGCGCCGAACAGA
>JBKKBS010000222.1:0-11158 GCA_046713815.1 Tepidiformaceae bacterium | reverse complement strand
GGGGCGTGGGGGTTCACAAGTCGCCGAGGCAGGCGTAGGTTCTGCGCTGAAGGGTAGGCGCCGGTCGTGTCCGCTCCACACCACGCCCACCCTCCTCTAAGAAGGGCTGCCGTCTCACGATGGCAGCCCTTTTTGTTGCACGAATAATCCCGCGGATTGGGTGGGATCGCAGCGTTACTTCGCCCCGACTTCGAACCCGGGGCCCGGGTCGACGGCGAAGTAGACCTCGCACGCACGCCGCGTGGCGGCCGGTTCCAGGATCGGTGGCCGTTTCACGAAGCGCGCCTCTTCGATAATGAGCTGAAGGACATCGCGGGGGTGGCAGCTTCGGAAGTTTCCCTGGCTGGCGCGTCCCACCATATCTACGGCGATCTCGATGTTCGCGGCGGTGACTTCCACTCCCATCGCCTCGGCGAAGCGGCGGAAGATCTCCGACATCTGTGCCGGCGTTGGCTCCGGGATGCGGATCTTGTAGGGAATGCGGCGCAGGTGCGCTTCCTCCAGCATCGCCTTCGGCTCAAGGTTCGTGCTGAAGACGATGGTGGACCGGAACGGGAAAGTAATACGTTCCCCCGTGACAAGCGCCATCGTGTCCTCACCGCGCTCGAGTGCGGCGATCCAGCGGTTGAGGAGGGCGTGCGGCGAGACCTGCTGGCGGCCGAAGTCATCGATCGCGAGGAGGCCACCGTGGGCCTTCACATGTGGCGGCGCCTGGTGGTAGCCAAGGGCGGGGTCATATGCGAGGTCGAGGTCCTCGTGACGAAGCTCGCCGCCGACGAATACGAACGGACGGCGGATGCGCAGCCAACGGCGGTCGTGGGTGGCCGTTGTCTCCGGCTGTTCATCGCCCTCCACGGCGACATGAACGAGGTCGTCGTAGAGGCGGATGATGTGGCCGCTGACGAACACCGCGACCGGGAGCAGGGCGACGCCCTGGATGGCTTCGCTGCAGAGTTCGAGGATGGTCGTCTTGCCGTTCCCGGGCGCGCCCCAGAGCATTGCCGGGCGGCCAGCCGTGAGCGCCAGGCAGACCTTCGCGACCACGTCCCTTGCGAGGACAAGCTGCTGCAAGGCACGGGCGAGGCGTACGGGGTCCGGCGCGCCAATCTCGTCGTCATGCTCGAGGATGCGGAAATAGTCCTGGATCGGCACCGGCACGGGGCCCACGTAACGGCTGCGCTCGAAGGCGTTCTCCGCTTCATGCATGCCCTGTTCCGTGAGGCGGTACTGCCATTCTGATTCGAGTCGTCCGGAGGCGGAGGTTGTCTCCACGAGCCGTTGCCGCTTCAATCCCTCGATCGCTTCGCGGGCGATCCCGGGCGATACGCGCATCGCGTTGCCGACGCCGACGGGCGTGGGCACCGTGATGCGGTACAACGTCTTGAGGGCGAGGTCCTCGATGAATCGCTCGGGCAGTCCGAGGGCATCAAGGCGGTCGGGCGCTGGCGGCAGCGCAGGCAGCGCCCGAAGCGACCCCGAACGCGGCGGCGGAGCGGGCGCGTGCTCCTCCTCGCTGTAGTTCGCGGTCATAGCGAGACTGCCCACGGTGGGGTATCCCTGCTCCATAGCACCTTCCCTTGGAATCGCGGCCTTCGGTTGCAGGCGGCGATGGCTCTGGCTCTACGAAGAATGTCGGCTGTCGAGTGCTCCGTCCCCAGACCCACGCCTGATAACGAATCGAGCTTCTCGTGACAGGGACGTGGCGGAATTGCGAATCAGGCGGTGACAGTTGACGTCGCGGGGGACATTTCGGTGTCTTTGGCGTGAACGCCGATCCCCGAGTCATGTGGTGCAAAGCGGCCCTGGGAGTCCTGGAGGAGCCAGTACTCCCGGCGCACCGCCATTTCGACCAGCAGCGGGCCGCCGTGCTCCGTACGCCGTATCTCCTCGAAGCCGCATGCCCGGAAGCAACGGAAGGCAGGCTCGTTGCCTTCCAGCGTGCGCAGCGCCACACGCCGGAAGGACGTGGTCTCGAACAGGTATCGCAAAAAGAGGACGATCGCCCGGCGACCGGCCCCGGCGCCGCGATGCAACGGGGAGCCAATCGTGATACCGATCTCGGCGGAGTCGCCCGTGGCGGCGGCGTTGTAATACATGATGTTCCCGATGTGGACGCCATTCGCGTCTTCGATGGCGAACGTGCGCTCCCGCGGGTTCACAAAGCGAAGTTCTTGTTCAAGTCGGGCCAGGTAGTGCCAGTACACTTCCTCCGAGACGGGCCGATGGTTGAGACGTGCCAGATCCGGATCGCGGGCCCAGGCGTAGTCGTTGGGTGCGTCATCACGGTGTTTTAGGCGCAGCGTTACGCCGTAATCCAACGCCACGACGCGGCCGAGGTCGGACGCCGGCCGCGCGCTCACACGGGCACTCCGAATTTGGCCGCCGCTGTCGCGAGGACGCGCCGCTCGTTCACATACGAGAGCGCACGAAACGCCGCGTCGATGGGCATCCACTCAACGATGTCGAACTCATGGTCGTGTTCGTCCAGTGAGCCGCCGGTGGGCTCCATGAGCCAATGGTGGACGAGCTTGTGGTAGCGGACGCCGGCGTGCGTGAACCAGTACTCAATCGCGCCCAGTGATTCGCCCAAGACGACGGCCAGCCCGGTCTCTTCGCGCACTTCGCGGAGGGCGGTCTGTTCAATCGCCTCGCCCTCGTTGGGCGTGCCCTTGGGAAGCATGCGGAGCCCATCCACCCGGCCGCAAACGACCACCTCGATGTTACCGTCCGCCGTTCGCCAGACGACGCCGCCAGCTGACACCGCGTCCTGGATCGGCGGCCGCCGGCGGCTCCCGCTCACTCGTCCCACGCATCGTCCTCGTCGTCAACGTCACCATCGAGAATTGACGCAACATCCTGGGCTTCATGGGCGTGTTGGCGCAGTTCCTCGTCGTCTGTCCGGGAGGCGAACTGGCGAAGCAAGCCGGTTGCCTCCTCTCCCGCGATGTTCCCCAGGGCACGGAGCGTCGCGATTATGACCGCCTGGTCCTCATCGTCGAGCAGCGGGGCAAGCATCTCAACGCTGTCTTCCTCGCCAATCTTCCCCACGGCCGTTGCCGCTTCCATGCGCACATCGGCGTCGCCGGATGTGAGGTCCTCCTCAAGTATCTCTAGCCAGCGTGTGTCCACCGTGTTCCCCATCGCACGCAGGGCGGAGAGCCGCATTTCACGGTCGTCGTGGTAGTAGGCATCCTTGATGAGCGTTGCCACCCATGGCAGGGCTCGTCCGGCGACGGCCTCGAGCGCGGCGCCCTGGACGTTCACCGGTTCGCCTTCATCAGCAACCACGGCGCGCAGGGCCGCGACCACACGGTCACCCATGGCGGCATTCACGTCCCCGAATTCGTGCGCGAGGACGATCGTCTCCAGGCTTGTGGCGGCAGCAGCGCGCACGGCCTCTTCCGTGTCGGTCGCCAGAGCCTCCATGAGGTCCTCCGCCACGGGCAAGTTTACCGTCTCCCAGAACGATGCTATCGCCTTGACCCGGATCACGGGCTCCGGATCGTGGAGCGCGATCCGGCCGAGTTCGTCGAAGTTTAAGTCGAGGCGTGTTTCCGCGAGTTCGGCAGCCTCGTCAATCAATGACTCGCGCATCGCCGCCGGGATCTCGCTCCAGCGCGCCGCGAGCGATTCCTGGCGCTTCCCCGTGAGTTCCGAGAGAACCGTCAGCCGCCCAGGGTGTACGGGTCCGCCCTGGATGAGGTCGTCGATCAGGCGTTCGATGTCGGCGATGACGGACGCAGCCATCCACCAAGCTTATCACCCGAGTTCTTCCCGTTCGCTGCGAAGCGTCCGCGCGAGCAATCTGGTCATCGCTTCCGTGACGCTGGTCTCGCCTGCTAGCACGGCAGCGACCTCTTGTGTGATTGGGGTGTCGACCCCGGCGCGGTGTGCGAGGGCCAGCGCCACAGGCGCCGTCGCCACGCCCTCGATCGTCTCGCCCACCTCCGCAACAGCCGCGGCGACCGGCAGGCCGCGCGCGAGGAGTTCGCCCATGCGGCGGTTGCGGCTGAGCGGGGAATAGCAGGAGGCCGCCAGGTCGCCAATGCCCGCTAAACCCTGGAAGGTGATTGGTTCGGCGCCGAGGGCGACGCCGAGGCGGGCCATCTCCGCGAGGCCGCGCGTCATGAGCGTGGCGATCGCGTTCGCGCCGAGCTGGAGCCCGGCGGCGGCGCCCGCTGCAATCGCAATTACGTTCTTCAAGGCGCCCCCCAGTTCGACCCCCACTACATCGTCGGAGCGGTAGCAGCGGAAGGCGCCGTGCGACAACGCTTCCTGCCATCGCGCGGCCTCGCCGATTGCTGTCGAGGCGATCACCGACGCCGCGGGCAGCCCTCGCGCCACTTCATGGGCCAGGTTCGGACCAGAGATCACTGACACGCGCCCGGCGCTCCAGCCGCACTCGGCAAGCACCTCGCTCATGCGTAACAGGGACTCATGTTCGATGCCCTTGGCGGCGCTAAGGATAGGCAGTGCGCGGTCTAGTCCGGTCCCTGAAAGCGTCGCGCGCAGAGACTGGGCGGGCACTGCTACGACGATGCCGTCGGCCACGCGTGCGGCTGGCAACGGGAGAATGGTGACCTGGGGCGAAAGGGCGACCCCCGGCAGACGCGTGATGCCGCGTTGGTGTTCCAGACTCGCCGCCTCCTCCGGCGTGCGGGCCAGCAGGTCCACGCTTGCGCCTCCGCGGGTGAGAATACCGGTGAGCGTCACGCCCCAGGAGGTGGCGCCGACCACGATGTAGCGAGGCATCTCAACCTGTCGCCGGGCGGGTGCCGCCTCGCCCGATCTTCGGCTCGGTGCCGGCCAACAGCCGGCGGACGTTGGGAATGTGCGTGAACTCGACCATCGCCGCGGCGAAGGCGGCGTAGACCCCATAGGCGGCAGGCTCCCAGCCGGCGATGGCCGCGAGGATCACGCAGAGGGCGGCGAGGGGCGTACCGATAACAGACATCATTGAGACATAACGAGTGGCAGCAATGAGTGCGATCCCGAGGACGGGAAAGAGCAACGCGAGCAGCGGTGAGAGGCCAAGGATGCCGCCGAATGCCGTGGCAACGCCACGTCCGCCACGAAAGCCCGCGAAGGCCGGCCACACATGCCCAACGATCCCCGCCGCCACGCCCGCGGCGGCCACTCCCGCGTCGTCGAACACGAATCGGCCGAGAAGCGCCGGGGCGGCTCCCTTGGAGATGTCTCCGATCATCACCAGCGCTGCCGCCGTTTTGCCGGCCGTGCGCAACACGTTCGTGGCGCCGGTTTTTCCGCTTCCCGAATCCCGGATGTCACGCCGCAGCCAGATGTACCCCACCACCAGCCCGAAAGGAATCGATCCGAGAACGTAACCGATGGCGATGTTGACCAGGTACTCGATCATGGGCGCGGATCTTCCTCGCTCCGCGACCTGAAGACCAGCTTGATTGCCGTGCCTTCGAAGTCGTGAGCCTCGCGGATGGCGCGTTCGAGGTAGCGGCGGTAGCTGAAGTGGACGAGCTTCGGGTCGTTCACAAACAGGATGAATGTGGGCGGGTCCGTGTTCGGTTGCGTGGCGTAGAGCAGTTTGAAGCGCTTGTTGTTCACGAGCGGTGGCATGTGCTCGCGCAGCGCACGGGTGAGGAGGGCATTGAGCTCGGGCGTCCCCATCCGGCGGCGGCGGGCCTCGCGCGCCTCGGCCACCTGCTGGAGGAGGTTGGGGAGACCGGTGCCCTCCTTTGCGGAGATGAAGGCCGTCATCGCCCAGGGCGCAAACTGAAACCGCCGCCGGAGTTGCCGCATACCCCACTCCTCGGTTTTCGCGGGCGGCGGCGCCTCTTTCTCCTCCACGAACTCCGTGAACGGTTCCTCCGCTTCGATCAGCTCATCGATCTCGTCGGGCGGCGTCCAGAGGTCGATCTTGTTTACCGCGATGACGAGGCCCTTGAGGTTATCGAGCACGATACCCGCGATGTGCGTGTCCTGTGAGGTCACGCCTACCGACCCATCGACGACCAGGACCGCGACGTCGCAACGCTCGACCGCGGCCGTGGCGCGCATCACCGAATGGCGCTCAACGCCCACGCCGAGCTTCCCCGGACGGCGCACGCCCGCCGTGTCGATGAGCGTGAACGCGCCCTCGGGGGTGTCGATCTCGGTGTCCACGGCGTCGCGCGTCGTGCCCGCCACCTCACTTACGATGACCCGCTCCTCGCCGAGGATGGCGTTTACGAGCATCGACTTGCCGACGTTCGGGCGCCCGATGATGGCGACGCGCATGCGGTCGCTTTCCTCAAGTGCCTCGCCCTCCGGCAGGAGCGCGACGACTTCATCGAGCATGACGCCCACGTTGATGTGGTGGAGAGCGCTCACGGGCAAGGCATCGCCGAGGCCAAGAGAGGCCGCTTCCGCTATGCCGGCCGTCTCGCGGCGTTCGTTGTCTGCCTTCGTCGCAAGCAGGATCGTCGGGCGGTTCGCGCGGCGCACCACTTCGGCCATGTCCCAATCGCTCGCCGTCAATCCGTCCCGGGCATCTATGCAGAAGAGCACGACCGCCGCACTGGAAAGCGCCGTCCGCACCTGTTCCATAATCAGGGGGGCGTAGACGTTCTCGGCGTTCGTTTCGTAGCCGCCCGTGTCGATTAGCCGAAAGCGGCGGTCCAGCCACTCCACATCCGCCTCTACGCGGTCGCGAGTCGTCCCGGGCTCGTCCTCGACTATAGCGCGGCGCTCGCCGAAGACGCGGTTGAAGAGCGAGGACTTCCCCACGTTGGGCCGGCCGACAATGACCACCCGCGGTAATGCTGCCGAGGCGGGACTGGTCACGGGATGCTGATCGCTTTCAGGGTGATACTAACGGGTTCAACGGAATCCACGCGGATGCCGGTCGGACCGGCCACGGCGACGAGATAGGAGCCCTTCCCCGGCAACCCCGCCGCGAGCGACGCCGTCGCCTTGAAGTCCGCTGGTTGCAGGGCGGCAATGGCCGATGAGGCGCCTGATACTCGGATCGTGGTCTGAACAACTCGTTCCTCATACGTGTAGCCCGTAGGAATGTTGACGAGGTCCACGGCGACGGCCACCGAGGCCGTGGGGCACTGGCTGGCCGCCTGGCTGAGCACGCAGTCGTAGGGTCGTATCTCGACGCGGACAACGACGCTGGCCCGATCTACGGACGTGTTCGCGACGCGCACGAGGGCGCGCGTCTGCGTGACGTTGGTGGCCGCGCCCGTCACGTCGACGGACTCGATCTCGATCCGCGTGAGCCCGCTCATTACGCTTTGCAAGCCCGTCACCTGCACGGTCCCCGGGTCGTATGTGACGCCCGCCACGCGGAAGCCGGGCGCCGGGTGGCCGGTAACCTGGGCCGCTACGGGCAGCGTGCGCTGGCTGAACGTCTGGGCGATAATCACGCCCACCCGCGCCCGCGGCGGGTCGATCGAGACGGTAACCACGTTTCCGCTTGCCGTCCTGGCCACGAGATCGCCCTCGACCGTGGCCGAATCACGGCGGCCCGCCATGTTGACATCGACCTCAACCGCAACTACGCGCTCCAACTGGTCGGGCGTGCCGGTGATTTTTACAAAGGCGGGCTCGATGTTCGTTTCGTTGCGGCGCAATTCGTATCCTTCCGGCGGCGTGCCAATCTCGTTGACGGTGACCTGGAGATTGTCGCGGGTCTGCGCCTGGATGAGGCTTGGGCGGACAGTCGCCGGGATCGCTTCCAGGACGCGCACTCCACTACGCCGCGAGCGCACTTCCACGCGCACCTCAGCATCGCCGCCCGGCTCGTACCCGTCGAGGTCGACGGTGGCGGCAAAGTCGTCCGCCGCGAGGTCCTGCAGGACTTCGTCTCGCGCTTCCACCCGTACGCGGACGGCGGCGCCCTCGAAGATGTAGTTGTCGGGCACATTCACCGCTTCGACGGCGATGCTCTGTGTGCCATCGAGCGGGACTATCCCCCGTACGCGCGGGTTTTCCACGTCCTGGATTACGAACCAGATGCCAAATCCCGCCACCAGGCTGAAACACGCCATCGCCCAATGGCGACTCATGTCGCCGGCAGCGGAGCGTCCGATCGAGACGGCGGCGGAGGCCGAAGACAGCAGGCCGTATCTGGTGTTCGTCATGGCGTGCCCGGCCCGCCCCCGTTGTTCCCGTTCCGCCGGAGCGTTCCCGGAGGCTCCAACATCCTCTCCATCACCAGTCGCAGCCGCCGCTCGTCGTCCACCGTGGTGAGGCGGCCCCCGAGGGCCACGCTTATCTCACCGGTTTCCTCCGAGACGACAATCGAAAGAGCGTCTGTCTGTTCCGTAATGCCGATCGCGGCCCGGTGCCGCGTGCCCAGCTTGCGGTCGTCGAACGAGACATCGCTCGCCAGTGGGAGCTGACAACTGGCGGCGACCACACGGTCGTCACGCAGCACGACAGCCATGTCGTGGAGGGGCGAGTTCGGGTAAAAGATGCCGGCCAGGAGTTCCGGCGATACGCGCGCATCCACCGCCACACCGGTTTCAATCACATCCTGCAGCCCCGTCTCGCGCTCCACCACGAAGAGCCCGCCGTGGCGCTCGATCGACATCCTTGCCGCCGCCTTGACGACGGAGTCGATCACCTCTTCGTACCGGGGGGCAGCGAGCCAGTCGCGCATGTTCGTGCGACCGAGGCGATCGAGACCGCGGCGGATCTCCGGCTGAAATATCACCAGGGCCGCGATCAGGAGGGCGGTGAACGAGTTCTCCACGAGGAAGTTGATGACATCCAGGTCGAACAGGCGGCCCAGGACCACGGCGGCCAGCAGCAGGACGATCGCGCCGCGCAGCTGCGTCATCGCCCTCGTCCCGCTCATCACCCGCAGCATGAGGAAGACAACCACCGAAATGAACAGCACTTCGATGATGCTCTCCGGGCGGAATTGGTCCAGGACTTCGCGCAGACGGTCGACGTTGGGCATGGTTACGTGGCCGGACAGGCGTCCAGCGTTCCGCCTTCATCATACCCACTGGCGCGCACGGTGAGGTTCACATTGCGCCAAGGAGAAAGGCGACGGCCGCTGCCTGCGCCCAGACGCGGTTCTCTGCCTGGTCAAAGATGATAGAACTCGGGCTCTCCATCATCTCGTCGGTGATCTCGTCGCCGCGGTGGGCCGGGAGGTCGTGCATGACGAACGCGCCTGTTGCCGCCAGGGACATGAGGTCGCGGTTCAACTGGTAGCCGTTGAAGTCGATGCGCCGCCGCTCTGCTTCCCGCTCCTGGCCCATGGACGTCCAGACATCGGTGTAAACGGCCTCCACACCGCGCACCGCCTCTCCGGGCTCGTTCACCAGGGTGAGCTGGCCGTTTGTCTGCTCGGCGCGTGCGCTTGCTTCCGAGATGAGGGCCTCGGGGAGCATGTAACCGCGCGGCGCGGCCATCCGCACATCCATCCCCAGCGAACAGGCGGTTAGCACGAGGCTGGCGGCGACGTTGTTTCCGTCACCGATGAACGCGATCGAACGACCCTTGAGGTCGCCCCATTTCTCCTTCAGGGTGAGGAGATCGGCCAGTGCCTGGCAGGGATGCTCCTCGTTGGTGAGCGCGTTGACCACCGGGATGCCGGAGTACTCGGCGTACTCTTCGACGATGCTTTGTCCATACGTGCGCACCGCCACGACATCGACGTAGCGGGCCAGCACGCGGCTCACGTCCTTGATCGCCTCGCGCTCGCCCAGCCCGACCTCCTGCGGCGCCAGGTAGATGCTGTCGCCACCGAGATGGCGCATCGCCACTTGAAAGCTCACGCGCGTGCGCAGGGAGGGTTTTTCGAAGACGAGCGCCAGCTGACGGCCCTCCAGGATGCGCCGCGGTTTCGCCTTGAGTGCGGCGGCATTCTCAAGCAGCCGCGCAATCTCCGCGGGGGCGAGGTCGGCCGATGAAAGCAGGTGGCGAACCGGTTGGTTCATCCCGCGAAGTATAGGCTGCCCGGATTTAACGCTCGCGGGCGGGCTATCAGACATTTGGTTGCTCCGCCATTAACTTCCTCGTCAATCCGCCGTTACTTGCATTACGAGGACAGCGATGCGTGATTCGACGAGTATGGCGCCGGCATGGGACACCAAATTCCGCGAGGGAAAGATGTTCCAGCGTATGTCTTGTGACCGGTGTGGCACGCGCTTCCACTTCAGTGATGGGCCGCGGGTCACGCGCTTCCCCCGCTGCCCGCTCTGCGGGGGGCTGAGCGCCCACCCGGATGCGGCTTGAACATTTTCTCGCTGGCGAGCGGTTTGCTATGATCGAGCTTCGCGCAGGGGTGTAGCTCAGTTGGTAGAGCATCGGCCTCCAAATCCGAGTGTCACGGGTTCGAATCCTGTCACCCCTGCCAATCTTCTGTCGTTAGGCGCCGAGGCCACCCTCACCGGCTTGCCGGGGGCCTAGGCGAGTCCTTACGATGAGCGGACGTGCCCAGGTGGTGGAATGGCAGACACGCTGTCTTGAGGGGGCAGTGCCCTTTTGGGCGTGTGAGTTCAAATCTCACTCTGGGCACCACTTTCCCTCAGCCGGCGCCGTGGCCAAGTGGCAAGGCAGAGCACTGCAAATGCTCGACCGCCGGTTCGAATCCGGCCGGCGCCTCCAATTCCTCACTCGCGACTGACGATTCTTCGTTGGGGACAGCTCCCCGGGCGGCCTCGGCTCTCCGCGCCAAATTTTACACTGCGTTTGCATTCCGTAACGACGCAGTTAACACAGCGTCTAGAAGATGACGTCCGACATGGCAGGGAGGTGCTGACGATCGGAGGAGGGGGTGCGCGCATCGAGCGTGGGATCCTAAGGCTCGCATCAAACGACCAGCCCGAGGGCGATTGCCCCCGAAGGCACGACGAAAAACAGTAGGAGAACCGTGAAGCGATTTACACTCTTATCACTTGGCGCGGCGTTCGCCATCATCACCCTTGCCCTGTGGTCCCTTGGGGCCTTCAGCGGCGAATCCGCCGCGGCCCGCGGCAATGGGTTGCCCGATGGGGCGAAGCGCGTCTATAGCTTCAACCTGATCGGTCATCCCGGCGACTATGAGGGAGGCTGTGGCAACGGCCACCGCGTGTTCGTTACTCGCGACGACCGCCATGCACACATGGATATCGTCGATCACGACGACGGCTGGCATGTGGCCCAGTGCGACGCTACCGGCGGCGACCGTGCAGTGCTGCAT
>JBKKBS010000221.1:0-2513 GCA_046713815.1 Tepidiformaceae bacterium | reverse complement strand
GGTCGTCCACTCCGCGCGGGACAGCACGAGTCCCGCTTCGCCCTTCCGTCGGATCTGCAACAAGCTGGCAGTCGGGTCGGCAAGCAAGTCGACGACCTCGAGCCCGTCGTCGCGCGCGGACTCGAGGAACCGCTTCGCAATCTCGGACGTGGAGACCGCCTCCCCGGTCTTGGACGCCGACAGTTGGCGGGCCCGCTCCAAGCGTCGACGCAGGGTGTCGTCGATCCGCACGGACAGCGTGTGCTGCTGGGGTTTCTCAGGCATCAGACCGGCTCCACACGCATCTAAATCGATTGCACAATATTGTATCGATACATATTGACTACGATACATTCTTTGGACTATCCTTGTCAACACGGCTGCCCGAAGCCCGACGGAACCCGAGGCACACTCCAACGCTGGTGCGCACGAGGCGCCGAGCGTTGTCGCGACGCGCAAGCCGTCGACGACATTCGTGTCACGCGGGTGGGCTACGCGATGCCGGCGCGCCCGGCCGCGACCAAGGCACCGACGCCACGGGACGAGCAGCCGTACGGAAACGATCGCGAATCAGACGTCACCGACATTCAGAACACCCGCGCGTCCCCAATGGGCACCACAACCGGAGGCCGTGAACATGCCGAGCGTGGACCTCGTCACCGTACCGGAACTGGCGCGCCGACTTCACGTCAAGCCGTCCTGGGTCTACGAGCGAACGCGACGCCGGGGCCAGGACCGCATCCCTCACTTCCGCCTCGGCAAGTACGTCCGCTTCGATCCAAGTTCGCAAGCATTCCAGGCGTGGCTCACCTCCCATGGCGCAGCGTCACCCGAGCCGGCGGCAGGAGTCAGCGTCGCTTGAGCCGGTCTCGCGTATGGACCGCTCGGCTTTGACTCTCGACCTGCACCGTCTAGAATGCGCCCGAGCAGAAGGACGGGCCGATGGAAGGAGAGGACGATGATCCAGGCCCGTCGATCGTTTCAGCGAGGCAGTGTCACCGTGCGGAACGGGCGGTACGTATTGCGGTACCGAATCCGCAAACCCGGCGGCGGATGGCGGCAACGAGCGGAATCACTACGAGAGTGCGCGGACAAGAAAGCGGCATTGGGAGCGCTCAATGAACGTCTTCGGGAGGTCAACGCTGATGCTGGCAATGCGGCGGTGCCGGCGGTCCTCTCGTTCGCGGAATTTGCGACAGGACCCTGGCGACAGTACGTCGGCACGCGGAAGCTCAAGCCGGCGACACGGTACGTGTACGACTCGAATCTTCGAGTGCACATCCTGCCGTACTTCGGGACGCGACGCCTGGACAGCGTGCGCCCGGTGGACATCGCCATGTTTCTCGCAAGCGGACGTATCGCGGCCTTGGCGCCCAAGTATCAACTCAACCTCTACGGGCTGCTCCGACTCATGTTCGGCGTGGCGGTGGATTACGAGTTGATCACGTCAAGCCCGGTGCGGCCTCGGGTGCATCGACCGCACGTCGATTCGTCCGAGAAGCCGGCACTCAGCGGAGCGGAGGTCGCGAGGGTGATTGGCCATGTCGAGGCAACATGGCGGACAGCGATTCTGTGCGTGGCGCTGACAGGGCTGCGTGCAGGAGAGTTGGTGGCGCTTCAGTGGAAGCACGTCGATCTCGAGCGACGCACGGTGGTCGTGGCTCAGTCGCTCTGGCGCGGCCAGCGCGTCGAGCCGAAGACGAAGGCCAGCCGGGCGGAGGTGCCTGTGAGCGACTTCCTGCACGACGCGCTTGTCGGTCATCGTGCGGGGTCACGCCACTCGGATCCAGACGACTATGTGTTTGGCAATCCGGTCGGTCGTCCTGTGAGTCCCGACTTTCTCCGCATGCAGGTGCTCTATCCCGCCCTCGAACGGGCGGGGATTCCTCGCGTGCGGCGCGGGTCGGGGCTGCATCTGTTCCGCCACACCGCGGCGTCGTTGGTGCACAGGCACACCGGCAGTCTGAAGTTCGCGCAGGCGTTGCTTCGGCATGCGCGGGTGTCGACCACCGCGAACGTTTACACGCACGTGTCCGCGTCAGAGTCTCGAGGAGTCGCGCAGGCACTCGAAGACGCGATTTTCGCGAACTGTGCGCTACCTGTTCTCACGAACGGTCCCGTGACCGCGCAAATTGAACAGGCGTGAACACAGAAGAGTCGCGTTAAATGGAAACGGCCTCACGAGTTACCGTGAAGCCGTTATTGGTTGCGGGGGCGGGATTTGAACCCGCGACCTTTGGGTTATGAGCCCAACGAGCTACCGGACTGCTCCACCCCGCGTCAGAGGAACTCCGATACTACCACAGACACAGCCGCCGCACCTCCCCACGCGATCAGCTGAGCACCGCGGTGCTAGAATCCATCTCTGGCGTGACCACGTCCTCCAAGTCACAGCTGAGTTCGGCGGTCGCCGCTGCCACGCTCGCCTCGGCCACCGTCACCGCGCAGTTCGTCGCCGGCAAGGCTACACGCGACGCCCTGTACCTGACCGAGCTCGATGTCACCACGCTGCCAGCGATGGTGGCCCTCACCTC
>JBKKBS010000220.1:0-3309 GCA_046713815.1 Tepidiformaceae bacterium | reverse complement strand
GGATAGGACGAATCGGCGCAGGCGGCGCCGAGGGCAAGGAACGGAATCAGGAAACCAGCGCGATCCATAAAACCTCCAGAGTAAGCTGCAGGGAGTGAAGTAAATGCCTTACCCATGGCTACGCCGCTCCCCCGGCATTGGATCTCTGGGCCGAATATCACGCATGCTGGGCGAAAGCCATCCCACATAAGTCGCCTCCCGAGGCCCTCGGCGTCCTTCGGAGGGCGCTTTCTCAGAATATTCCATCCAGGCCATATGGCGTGGAGGGCATATTTTCAGAAACCCCATTTTTGAGACCCCCGAGCCTTTGCCCCCTTTGCGCCTTTGCGCCTTACCGCCTCGCCACCTCGATCACCGTCACATCACTCTGCCGCTCCTCCACGATCAAATAGAAGCGCCTGTCGTCACAGTCCAGGTTCGGCCGGTAGAACCGGTTCCCCGATTCGTCGAATCGCACCAGCAGCGACGGGGTACCGCCGGCGCGGAGCGATTCGCCCTCGACGTACGACCGGCGCCGAGCTCGCGATCGATCAGGTAGCGGTCGGCGAGGGCTGTGGTGAGACGGCCCTTACTCACGCGCCTTCACCTTGGCCTTCAACTCCTCGAAGAAATTCTCCACTACGATCAGGTCGCCCTGCACGTCGAGGTTCCGATAGCGCACCATCAGGAATCGCTGGTCGCCCGGCGCGGGGGACCAGCGGCCGAATCCCTCCATCGAGAACAGCTCTCGCTGCCGGCCCACCGCGAACGTCGCCCCGGTCCGTACCTCGGCCGCCACCAGCTGGTTCTTGCTGTCGAGGAAGAACAGCTCCCGACCGCTGTGGGCCCACCGCGGCTGACGGCCCCCACCGGTGGAAACCGGCCAGCGCGCGCTTCCCGCATTGGGGAACGGACGGACGTAGACCTCGACCTGGCCCGTTTCATCGGACCCATAAGCCAGCCAGCGTCCATCCGGCGACAGCGCCGGATCTCCTTCGCTGGCGGGCGTCGCCACCAGAGCCACCGGGACGCTGTCCACCCCGGGCCGGATCGCGTAGATGTCCGAGGAGGGTGACCCTGTCGCCTGAAACACCAGCCACTTTCCGTCGGGGGACCAAATCGCTTGCGCTATCGGCCGCGCCGCGTGCAGCAAGAGCGTGGCCTCGGCGCCGCCATCGGCGCGCTGGAGATAGAGGTCCGAAATCCCTCCCGCGCGGCCCGAGACGAACACCACTGCGCGTCCGTCCGGAGTCCAAAAGGGGGCAAAGTTACTGGTCCCCTCGAACGTGAGCCGGCCGTGCGGGCCGCGATCCATCTGCTTGATCCAGACCTGCAGGCGGCCGTCCGGGTCCCGAACCCCCACCGCCAGTCGAGCCCCATCCGGCGACAACGCGTTGGCGGAAAAGTCCACGCTCCAGCTCGAGTCCACCTCGCTGACGACGCCGTCCCGGCCTCTCCATACCAGCCGATTTCCCTCGGCGACGCCGGAAGCGGGTCCGGTGAAATACGCGAGCGTACCATCCGCGGCCAGCGCGAACTCGGCTGCTCCCCGGCCCGCCCGCAACCGATCGGCCAGGGTCACGGGGCTACCGCCGAGGCTGAGTCGATCCGGGTCGAACGGGGCGGCGAGGAGGGCGCCGTCGGTCGTGACGTAGACCAGGTGTCCCGAGGCCGCGTAGCGCGCCCGCACGCCACGGACGAGGACGCGGTGCACGCCGGTAGTGAGATCCACCACCGCGATATCCGACTCGGCCTCTCTGCCCCGCCGCGCCGTGAAGAGGACGCCCCTGCCATTGGGCAGAACGTCGGGATACAGGTGTTGCAGCTCGCCCTTCGCGGTGTCGGGCGTGGTCACCCGCTCCGGCTTTCCACCGCCCGCCGGAAACCGCACGATGCCGCCCCCGGTGCGCGGTCCGTTCGCGTAGAGAAAGCCGTCAGGCCCCCATGCGCCGCTTGCTCCGATCCCAGAGT
Source organism: Tepidiformaceae bacterium (assembly GCA_046713815.1). Taxonomy (GTDB): domain Bacteria; phylum Chloroflexota; class Dehalococcoidia; order Tepidiformales; family Tepidiformaceae; genus JBBDMZ01. Next base: position 1,359 of record JBKKBS010000220.1, on the reverse strand, counting down.
CTGCGATGGTAATGGCCGAGCCCCCTCCCAGGCCGACGACGCGGAGTCGCGGAGGGAGACGGTCGAAAAAGGCCAGCTTATTGCCGTCCGGAGACAGGAAGGGCTCGAATCCGAAATCGGTTCCCGGAATCGGCACCGCCTGCAAGCGATCCCGCGTGCGGAGCCAGAGGTGGGGATTCGGTTCTCCGGGTCCTGCGTAAACCAGCGTACTACCATCAGGGGAAAGAGTGAACCGGGCCCCCGGAGTCGAGCCGAGCCGGGCATCCGCCGGCAGCACCAGGGTATAGCGAGAGACCGGCTTGGGGACCTCGGGACGGGGGCGAAGCCAGCCCCAGAGGGCGGCCGTTACCGCGACGACAAGCGCTACCATGAGGACGCGGAGACCCGGAGACGCGGAGACGCGGGATTGTTTCGCGCCCTCGCGTCCTCGCGTCCTCGCGCCCGTCGCCATACTCGCTCCCCCCGCGAGGGCCCCAGCAAACTCCGCCGCGCTCGCGAACCGGTCGGCGGGGAGCTTCGCCAGGGCAATGAGCACCGCATCTTCAACGTGGGCGGGCACCGTCTTCCGCAGCTGGGTGATCGGTCGCGGCTCGTCGGTCATGACCTTCGCGACGATCGCCTGCGCTGTTGGCCCGGTGAAGGGCGGCTCCCCCACCAGCATCTCGTAGCAGACGCAGCCGAGCGCGTAGATGTCGGTCCGGGCATCGAGACTGCGCTCGCCCATCGCCTGCTCAGGGCTCATGTAGTGCGGGGTGCCAAGCGACATCCCCGTCTCGGACATGCGGGCCCCACCCGCGCTCGAGGCGGCCAGCGCGATGCCGAAGTCGGCGACCAGCGCCGTGTTGTCGTGGATCAGGATGTTCTCGGGCTTGATGTCGCGATGGATCACGCTGTGGCGGTGGGCGTAATCGAGCGCGCTCGCCACCTGTGTCGCGAGGCGAACGACGGTGTCGACCGGGAGCTGCTTTTCGCGGGTTAGGCGGTCGCGCAGCGATTCGCCCTCGACGAAAGGCATCACGTAAAACACAGTGCGCGTGGTGTCGCCGGTCTCGGCCGCTGTCGTCGTGAGCTGCCCCGAGTCGAAGAGCGCCAGGATATGGGGGTGCTGCAGGTTGGCGGTGGTCTTGATTTCCTGCAGAAAGCGTTCGGCGCCGATGACGGCGGCGAGTTCGGGGCGGAGCACCTTGAGGGCGACCTTGCGGTCGTGGCGGAGATCCTGCGCCAGATACACCGTCGCCATCCCGCCCGCGCCGAGCTCACGCTCGATCCGGTAGCGGTCGGTGAGGGCTGCAGTCAGGCGATCCAGCGCGTCGGTCGTGGGGTCTCTCCGGTGTGGAGGGCGTCAGCCGAAGATACCGT
>JBKKBS010000219.1:0-6132 GCA_046713815.1 Tepidiformaceae bacterium | reverse complement strand
AGCGCCGATCGGAGTGCTTCCCGGCATACTTCGACCGTTGGCCCGGAGCCCCAGAGTCCATCGAAGCAAGGAATTTCCCCCAAAAAGTCCCCGTCTTCCATGATTTCGTAGTGCGCCAGTCGCATGGCGGCCGCGAAATACGCAGTCAACATCGAATCCAGTATAGCGCGCGGCGAATGCTGCCCGCCTGCCGAAGGATGACAGCGGTCGATGGCCCCTACGCGGCATGAGCAGACAAGGTGACATTCCGGGCAGGGCTATCCCTCGAATTCGATGCTCGACTCGCCGAAGGTGATGGTGTCGCCCGTTTGGGCGCCCGCGCGGCGCAGCGCCTTTACCACGCCCCAGCGCTCCAGGCGGCGCTGCACTTCCGCGCCCGCGCCCTCCATCTCCGTGTCCATCATCTCCACGAACTGGACGATCTTTCGCCCCTCAATCGCCCAGTTGCCCGGCCCATCGGGTCGCACATCGAAGCGCAGGGGGCTCTCGGGGCGGAGCACCGGGATCTCGTCCGGCGAGTCCTGCTCGGCGCGTTCGCGTTCCGCCTTGACGAGCGTCAGCAGTTCGGCGGCGAGCTGCTCCGTCTGCTCCCCGTTCACGGCGGAGATGCACCAGACCGGCTTGCCGACGTGAGCCGACAGCGTATCCATCGAGATGCGTGCTTGCTCGGGGTCAATGTCCGACTTGGTCACCGCAATCACGCGGGCGACCTGCTCTAGCCGCGGCTCGTACGTGCGCAGCTCCGATTCGATCAGCTCGAAGTCGGTGACGGGGTCGGGGGACTGGCTGTCGACGAGATGGAGGAGGACGCGACAGCGGCGGATGTGCTTGAGGAACTCGAATCCGAGGCCGTAGCCCTCGCTTGCGCCTTCGACGAGGCCGGGAAGGTCGGCGAGGGTGAAGCGGTCCCAGGCGACGTTGACCACACCGAGCATCGGTTCCAGCGTGGTGAAAGGATAGGACGCGATCTTCGGCTTGGCGTTGGAGACGGCCGCGAGGAAGGTGGACTTGCCCGCGTTGGGGAGCCCGATGAGGCCGACATCCGCCAGCAAACGCAGCTCCAGCCGCAGCTCTACGATCTCCCCCGGGTGGCCCTTCTGCGAATAGGACGGCGCCTTGTTCGTGGAGGTGGCGAAGCGTTTGTTCCCCCAGCCGCCGCGACCGCCATGGGCCACGAGTGTCTCCTGGCCCGCGTGCTTGAGATCCGCGACTACGTCGTCCGTCTCGGCATCGATCACGATCGTACCCGCCGGGACATCGAGGAAGAGGTCCTCACCATGAGCCCCCGTACGCAGGCTCAAGCCCCCGTTGCCCCCGTCTTTGGCCCTGAAGCGCGCCTTCGAACGGTAGATCTCCAATGTGTAGACATCATCCAGGGCGCGCAGGAAGATGCGGCCCCCACGCCCTCCATCGCCACCATCGGGACCGCCCTTGGGCACGAACTTCTCGCGATGCATGCTTGTCCGTCCATGCCCCCCCGCGCCACCCGTGACCGTGATCGTTACGCCATCGAGCATCGATCCATCTGAACAGACAGGCAGGCTATAAAGTAACGATCGTAGTAGACGTAGGGCTGTGTGGTTGTGTGGGATCGTGGGCGACGGGAGAAACGGGAAGCTGTCAGAGGCCCGCTCGAGTACCGGGTGGCGTAGGGGATGGCTGTGCGGTACTCGGATGGGGTCTGTCGGGCTTCCGGGCCGCTGGTGCGACTTCCGTGGGATTGGCTCCGATTGCTACTCCCGATCCCACACGGCAATCGGCCGTTTCCAACAGGCCTGTGGTGCGGACCACCTATCTAGCTGCTGGTGGGGTGCCACTGCTATTCGACGGCACGATAGCGGTTGGACACAGTCAATTTTCGTGTCATCGAAACTCTGTCCACTCGCTGACGCTCGCGCTCGGACTGACCCTCACCGCAACCAGTGGTCGATCGGCTTCGACGCCGTGCTTGCGAAGGGGAGCGAGACGCGCGCGTTTGTGCGCGCTGATTCGTAGGCGGCGCAGATGATCTCCAGCACGCGCCTGCCGTCCTCGCCCGTCGATCGAGACGCCTCACGGCCCTCGATCACGTCCACGAAGTGCTGGAGCTCCTGAGGGAAGCCAAACTGCCAGGCCTCTTCGTACATCGGGTACTGCCAGCCGGGGCGCGAACCGCTGAGGTCGGCGGCGGTCTCGTCCGCGGGCGCACGGTACATGGCCAATGCGGCGCCGCGTTCGAGGTTCGCCGTCAAGCGACCCTCGGGGCCGTAGACCTCGAGGTAGTCCGTGCCGCCGGGCATCGCCCACGAGTTCTCGGCGATGCCAAGCCGGTTCTGGGAGAAGTGCAGGAGCACGGTCGTGTGGTCTTCGCCGAGGCCCTTATCGCGGTGTTTGTACTGGCCGATGGTAGCGGTTACGGCCTCGGGCCAGTCGCCCATCGTGTAGCAAATCGAGTGGATGCTGTGACAGCCCATGTCGAGCAGCACGCCGCCGCCCGCACGTTCGATGTCCCAAAACCATGGCGAGTACGGCCCGCCGTGGCATTGCGCCTGCTTCACCAGGAACGGCGTGCCGACGGAGCCTTTGCGAGCGAGGTCGCGCAGGCGGTTGTACATGGGCGCGAACAGGAGGTTCTCGGCGTAAAAGAGGACGACCCCCGACTCCTTGCAGGCCGCAATCATGGCATCCGATTGCGCGAGGCTCATGGCGAGCGGCTTCTCGCAGAGGACATGTTTGCCCGCTTCGGCGGCGGCGATGCAGGCGTCGTAGTGCACGTCGTTGGGAGCGGCGATGGCGATGGCGTCGATCGCGGCCGAACGGATCATCTCGCGGTAGTCCGTGTAGTGAGCGGCCGTACCATGGCGGACGGCGAACTGGGCGGCGGTGTTCGGGGAGGCCACGGCCGTGATCTCGGCGCCGGGGACCTGCTTCAGTGCATGCGCGTAGAGGTTGCCGATGAACTGTGCGCCGATCAGGCCGATGCGGATCACGTCTCGTCCGGCTCCGGCGCCGTGGTTTGCACGGGAGGAGGAGCGGGCCGTGGCCTGCGTGCCGGGCGCACCACGCGGCGGCCCTTGCGCCCGCGCGACATCAGCGCGGGCATCAGCCAGTAAAAGGCCATGCCGGTCAAGGCGAGCGCGACCGTGCCGTTATCGAGCTTGCCCAGCTTGCGCCCGCTGCCCGACTGTCCCGCCGGCGTGCCGCCGGGCAACTGCCGCGGGCCGATCCGAGAACGCCCGGCGTCGGATGATGGATTGTCCGAATGGTAGCGGCCGTCACCCATAGTCATGCGCGCAGTATACGGATGCGGGCGGCGAAATTCACCGTGTGTACTGGTTCACGATCTCCTTGCCGGTACCTCTTCTGCGTTGATGTTGACGGTGGTGGCCAAGACTTGGCTGGAGGGGACATAGTCGAGGGCCTGGTGCGGACGAACGCGGGTGTGGATGTCGCTCCGCGCGGCGCAGCCCTGGGATGGTGCGTCGGCCCGCGCCCACGGAGGGGCGCAGCTACGGGGACGTGATTTTGGCCCCATGGGCACGGGGGGCGTGTGTGTCACTCTTGCCAGCGTAGTTCCCAGACGCGGACCGGGTCTTCCATGCCCTTGAGCACATGCTCGCCCGTGTCGGCGAAGAGGAACCCCTTGCCCGCCACGAGCTCGCGCACGACGTTCGCCACCAACACCTGGCCGCCCGAGGCGCTGGCCGCGATGCGCGCAGTTGCGATCACGGATGCGCCGAAGAGGTCATCGTCTTCGGCGATCGGCTCGCCGGCGTTGATGCCACACCGCACCCGCAGCCCCGCCAGCGCTGAGTTCTCAGTGATCAGTGCCTGCTGGAGGGCGATCGCGCACTCGATCGCTTTCTGCGCGGACACGAAGGAGGCCATGAAGCCATCGCCCATCGTCTTCACCTCGGTGCCGCCGTGCGCGCGGAGACACTCGCGCGTGAGTCGCTCGTGCTCGCGCAACACCTCCCGCCCCTTCGCATCCCCCAACCGCGACATCATCTGCGTGTGCCCCTCGAGGTCGGTGAAGAGGATCGTACGGAAGCCTCCGGGACCACCCGGACCTGCGGCGTCCGTTCGCTCCCTTGCCGTGCCCATGAAGTGCTCCAGTGCCTTCACGAAGTCTTCAGAGCCGGGTCCTCCCAGCACCAGGGTGTGGTCATCGCCCTCCTGGAGGAGGAACCGGGCACCCGGAATCAGCGCGGCGAGCCGACGGGACCAGTCGGGTGGACAGAGGTTATCCCCACGCCGCTGCACAACCAGCGTGGGAACTGTCAATGCTTTTGCCATCTCGAGCAGCTCTGGACCATGCCCAGAGCTGCGGAAGTACTTTGCTGCTCGTGGACCAGGGGCGGATGCTCGGGTGAGCTCCGCAAACCACTGGATGCGCTCGGGAGTTGCGTTTGAACCGAGAAACAGTTTCGGCATAAAGTCCCGGTACGTCGCCGAGGACTTACCCCACCCCTCATCAATCATGAAGAGCCAGGTTCGGAACGTCTTGGCCATCGCCCGGCGTGCTTCGTCATCGGGAACGACACCCGGCGCATAGAGGATGAGATGGGTTACCCGGTCAGGATGCTGGATGGCGTAGGCGATTGCTTGGTGAGCTCCCTCGGATATCCCGAGCAGCGCAAATCTCTCAAGACCAGCCGCTTCGACCACTGCTTCCAGGTCCGCTAGCCGGGTGGCAAGGCTGAACTCCTCGGCTGGATCCGAGAGTCCCATGCCTCGCCCATCGTAGCGTACGAGCAGTTGGTTCTGTGCGAAGCGTTCCCACAGCTGGCGAGCCTCCGGCAGCTGCCATTCCACCTCGAGATGAGTGAACCACCCGATGACCCGCACCAGTGGTGGGCCGCTTCCCATAGTCGCGTAGGCGATGCCAACACCATCTTCAGTGCGGGCGTACCGGATCTCTGGCGATCCCATCGCTGTCCTCCCAGGCGAAGTTCGAGGATATGGGCGGGGCTGATCCGGCAAGGACCACATGGGATGGCGCCTGCCGTACGCTCCCTGCCGGTCGCGGCCAGGATGGACTACGTCGTGGCCTTGGCGGCGTAGTGCGCGTCGCGCGACTCGCGGAAGCTCCAGGGCGCCTGGGCGGCGCTGATGTCCGTGATCGCCTTCCAGTTGCTCTCGAACCAGTCGGCATCCTTGAAATCGTGCGCGTCGTACTTCACACCCTCGTTGCGGACGATGGCCGTGCGCCCGTAGCGCCCGCCGGCGGCGTCGATGCAGACCCCGCTCTCCTGGCACTGGGGCGAGCAGAGATAGGTCACGGCCGGGGCCACATGGTCCGCGTTCATCACTTGCTGGCGCTCCTCGTCGTTGGGGTCGCGGCCCGCGAGGTTGGAGGTCATGCGCGTATGCGCCGCGGGCGAGATGAGGTTGACCAGGATGTTGTATTTCTCGCCCTCGATCTTGGCGACGTTCATGAGGCCGTACATGCCGGCCTTGGCGGCGCCATAGTTGCCCTGCCCAAAGTTGCCGAGGAGCCCCGAGCCGGAAGTTGCCATCACCACGCGTCCATATGCCTGCTGGCGGAACACGGGCCATGCGTGGTGGAGGAGGTTGTAGCACTGCTTCAGGTGGACGCGCAGGACGAGGTCCCAATCCTGTTCGCTCATGTTGTGGATGGCGAGGTCGCGGAGGATGCCCGCGTTCGCCACGACTGCATCGAGGCGCCCCCATTCGTCCATCGCCTGCTTCACCATCCCGTAGCAGTCTTCGTAGCTGCCGACATCGCCCGCGTTGGCGACCGCCTCGCCGCCCGCCGCCTTGATCTCGTTCACCACCTGCTGCGCGGGAGAATCGTCGTTGCCCTCGCCCGAGACGCTGCCGCCGAAGTCGTTGACGACGACTTTTGCGCCGTGCTTCGCCAGGTCGATCGCGTACGCCCTCCCCAGCCCGCGCCCCGCACCTGTCACCAGCGCTACCTGCCCATCGAGTCGAACTGCCATGAGTGTGCCTCCGTAAATCTGTTTGTGGTGCGCATCCTACCGGCCCGCGCGCCCGTTGCCACGCCGCCGGGGAGCCGCGGTGGCCTCGGCGGTGTGCGATACTTCTTCCATGGGCACGCGAACTAGCTCCGCCAAGAAGAAGCCGACCCCGGAGGAGATCCTCGAAGCGGCGATGATGACGAAAGAGGAA
>JBKKBS010000218.1:0-16202 GCA_046713815.1 Tepidiformaceae bacterium | reverse complement strand
GAATGCTCGCGCGCTACCGATGGAAGACTTCGGGTTCGCGGATGTGGAGGAAGCCAAAGACGGCGGCGATCAGGAGGATGACGCCGATCACGGAGTAGACGGCCTCGATGCCGAAGAGGCCGGCAATCAGTCCGCCGGCGAGCGGGCCGGTGAGGAGGGCGAGCGATTGCATGCTGGCGGCGAGGCCGAAGGCGCTGCCCTGCTTCCCGTGCGGAGTGCTGGCGGCGATGAGGGCGTTCGTGCCGGGCACCATGGCGCCCTGGAAGAGGCCGACCGCGCCGAGGAGCACCATGAACGCGAACAGCGAACTGGCGAAGCTCACGGGGATGTAGAGCGCGCCCGTGAGGACGGCGGCGCCGACGACGATGTTGCGGTAGCCGAAGCGCTGGCCGAGCGGCGCGACCACAAGGGCGGCGATCGTGCTCGTGAGGCCGATGACGCCGAACACGATGCCGGTGGCGGTGGTCTCTTCGAATGAAAAGCGGCCAAGGGGGACATGCGCCGTGTCGTCGGCGAATTCGTCGATTGACAGCGGCATTACAGGGCGGACGAAGGTCGTGCTCAGCCAGAGCGCATAGAGCAGGGCGAGCATGACGAGGATCTGGCGTTCTGCGACTACCACGCGAAGGTTCTGAAGGATGCTTCCACCACGGTCATGGAGTGACGAGTCGATTGCGGGCGCGTCCGTCGGCGACCCTTCGCGCACAAACAGCCAGACGAGGATGACTGCCATGATGTAGAGGGCGGAGCAGAAAAAGAACGACTCGCGTAACCCCAGACGGGCGGCAACAATGCCGCCGATAAACGGCCCGAGCATGTTTGCCGCGAAGACACCGGTCTGGAGCGTGCCGAGGGCGTAGCCGACGCGTTCACGCGGTGGCGGGGCGGCTACGAGCGCGGCGGCGGCGCCCATGGTGCCGGCGAACGCTCCCATGAGGAAGCGCAGGAGGACGAGGTGCCAGACGGTCTGGGCGAGGCCCATGACCGCGATCAGGACGCCCGCGCCGATGAGCGCGCGCATGAACATCCGCTTGCGCCCGAAGCGGTCGGCGAGCGCCCCCCAGAGTGGCGCGGTGAGCGTGAGCGAGAGGCCGGTGACGCTCGCCGTGAGGCCCGTGTAAAAACCCACACGGTTGCCGGGCACGCCGAGTTCGTCGCTCAAGTAGAAGGGGATGAATGGGAAGACGAAGTTCGCGCCGAGCAGCCCGACGAAGACGCCAATCCAGATGAAGGCGAGGTTTACCCGCCACGCCTCGCGTGGCGGCGGTGTGGGGAGCGACGTCACGGCCTCCGGGGCGAGCGGCAGGGTCTGCCGCGCGGGCGTCGCTTCGGTCACCGGGGGATTGTCCCGCGCGGGGAACCTTCACGCGACCGGAAGAGTATGGCGAGCGCGGGTTCGGACGCTGGCTCGCCGCGAACCAACGCGCTTGCTCAAGCGTGCGCCACTGATTGCAGTCTGAGGCGGGCCGAGAGCTGGGGGCGTAGCATGGCGGGGAGGTTCCATCACAAGGGAGGCGCAAGATGAGTAGTGGCTTGGCCACGAAGACGCGCGAGTCGCACGATCTGTATGCGAGGCTCGAAGATCGCGTGCTCAATCGCGACCAGGTAGGTGCGAGCGGCGTCTTCTACGACCTCGTGCGCGCCGGGCGGCCCCTGAACGAGATGCTACGCGAGACCGTGCGCATCCACGCCCCCTTCACGCACGTCCCCTACCACCAGCGCATCGACGACGGTGTCGTTCGTTTCGTGAATAACGACCACTGCCTCTTGAGCTGCGGCGCTGCGCTGCGATTGAGCCGCCTGGTGGGGCGCGGGTTCGAATTCCTGCCCATGGCGCAGACCATCTGGTATGTGCCTACGGGCCTGGACCCCTGGAACCAGCTCCTCGGGAAGATGCCCGGCCACTACGCTCGCCGCCGCTTCGACCGCGACGAGAAGACGGACGCGCCCCTGCCCGAGGTCCACTGGCCGGACGAAGAGCCGGTCTACCTCGAGGGTCCACTGGACGAGCGCCTCAACCACTGGCTCACGCTCGTGCAGCGCGGCGATGTGCCCGGCGCCTATAAGGTGTTTCTCGGGCTGCTCGAAGAGGACAAGAACCGCGAGCGCGTGCTCGGCCACCTCGTCTTCGCGGGGCTCATCGATGTGCAGGACCGCCAACTCTACAACCGCTCCTACACCACGGGCCACAAGTCGTACCGCGCGCGGGCGACGGTGGAGCTCACCGACGCAGTGGGCTGGGAGAACGCGCATCCCGTGATCTATGCCGGTGTGCCGGACATCGCCGTCGGGCCGCGCTGGTACTCGAACTACGAGATGGCGGGCGAGGTCGCATGGCGCGTGCTGGCCGAGACCGACGAGCGTCAGAAGTCCTCCATCGCCGCGAGTCCGAAGCTGCCGCCTGAGCGCCGGCTGCTGGCGAACGAGGCGCCATTGAGCACGGCCGAGGCCGACATGCTCCTCCACGCCCTCATCCGCGCGCCTGAGCCGGCCTATATTGAGGCCATCTCCGCGCTTCTGCTCGCGGGCCGGAACGCGCGCCAGGTGATCGACGTGATGCAGGTGGCGGCGGCGCAGCTCGTGCTCGAAACCGGCGACCCGATGAACTTCTCCATGTCCCAGCACTGCTACGAGTATTCGAACACGCTCGGCTGGTTCTTCGACCGCTTCGACCATCCGCACCGGCTGAAGCTGCTGTACGTGGCGGGGTCGTTTCTTTGCCAGACGGCGAACTACCTGCGGAGCACACCCGGCAGCGGCCTGGGGCAGACGAACCCGCCGCCCGGGGCCGGGGGCTGCTCGCAACGGCAGCTCCTGGAGCGGCTTGACGACGCGATGGTGCGCCGCAACCCGGACGAGAGCGTGGGATGGGTGCGCGCCTACCTCGATGCGGGCCATGCGCGCGAACAAATCGTGCGCACGCTCGCCCTGGGCGCGGCCAAGCAGGGGAACGACACGCACAACCAGGAGATCGGCCTCTGCTTCCTCGAGGACTACCTGCAGAGCACGGCCCGCAACCGCGAGCTCCTGCTGATGGGCTGCGCGCATCACACCGCGGGCCACATCAAGTACGGGGACGCACTCGAACCGTACCGCCGCTTTGCAGAGGCCTTCGGTATCGACTCCACGCAGCAGACCACGGGCGACGCCGACCCGAGCGGGGCATTCCTCGACGACTGAGATTGGCACCATCCCGCCCTCACCCCCTCTCTCGGCCGGAGAGGGGAGAGACTAATGGGATGCGCTGCGACGCGCTTGCGCACGCGCGCGGTACTGCTGGCGCCTGGTGGAGGCGCTACTGACGCGCGGCGGCGATTTGCCGGACGTGGCCTTCGACGTGGTCGACGTAAATTCCGACGAGGTCCGCGACGGTGAGAGGGCCACGGTCGGGGTGGATGATGATCCGCTGCCACGCTTCGGCGCCGCACTGTTCGAGGATCTCCGCAGTGGAATAACGGGTCTGTTGGAGGAGCGAGAGCGCGAGTTCCGGGTCGCGCCAGAGGTACTGGAGGCGGCGCTTCCAAAGATCCTGCTCGTACATCGGCATCGTCGGCGACTCTTCGGCGAGGGCGAGGCGGATCCGCACGGCTCCCAGCATTTCGGCGTCGGAGAGGTGGATGATGACGTCGCGGATCGACCAGTCGTCGCCGGGAGGACGGCGATTGAGGAGGCCGGCGTCGATGCCGGTGATCGCCTGGCGGACGAGACCTGGCCCGGCGATGAACGCATCGAGCCGTTGGCGAAGGGCCGTGGGGAGTGTGGGCACGGGTCATTAGGCATTAGGCAGGAGGCAGGAGGCAAGCGGGCGGGTGGGGGAGTGTCGGAGTGTCATGTGGAGCCCCTCGCTTTAACGAGGGTGGTTCAGAGCAACGAGGTCGCCACAAGGAGCCGTTCGCGTGAGCGAGGGGGGATTCGGAGCAGCGAGGTGGACCCCTCGCGTTAGCGAGGATAGTGCGTGACGCGTGGAGAGCGGGAGCAAGCTACGAGGGCACCGTCGGCTTACGCCGACGGCTCCACTCATCCCCAATTCGTTTCGGTGTTCCCGCCCGCTCACTAACGTGAGCGGCTCTTTCCGCATCCATCCAATTTACCGAGAATCGAAAGCCGCCCAGCCGCCAATTAGCACTCCCTCTGGTACACTGCCAAAGACCATGGCGACCCAACAACGTGACTACTACGACGTGCTCGGCGTGCCAAAGACGGCCGATGCGAATGATCTGAAAAAGGCCTATCGCAAGCTGGCCATGGATTACCACCCCGACCGCAATCCCGAAGCGGATGCGGTCGACAAGTTCAAGGAAGCGACGCGCGCCTACGAAGTGCTAACCGATCAGGAGATGCGCGCCCGCTACGACCGCTTCGGCCACGCGGGCGTCGACGGGATGGGCGGCGGGCCGCAGGGATTCGACGGGCACGGAGCGGGCTTCGAAGGCTTCGGCGACATCTTCGACGCGTTCTTCGGTGGCAACGCACGGGGCCGGCGGCGGCGCGGGCCGGCCCGTGGGGCGGACCTGCGCTACAACCTGCGGCTCACGTTCGAAGAGGCTGTGTTCGGCGTGGAAAAGGAGATCGAGTTCAACCGCCTCGAGCGATGCGACCGCTGCGCGGGCAAGGGCGCGGAGCCGGGCACCGATCTCCAGACGTGCCCCGACTGCAACGGCCAGGGCGAGATCCGGCGAGCACAGCAGAGCATCTTCGGCCAGTTCGTGAACGTGACGGCCTGTGGGCGCTGCCAGGGAGAAGGCCGCATCGTGACCGACCCTTGCAATCAGTGCCGCGGCGGTGGGCGGGTTAAAGGAGACCGCAAGATCGCGGTGAAGGTGCCCGCGGGGGTGGATGAGGGTGCACAGATCCGACTCACGTCAGAGGGTGAGGCGGGGTTGCGCGGCGGCGAAGCCGGCAACCTCTACGTGGTGCTCATGGTGGCGGAGCACGAGTGGTTCGAGCGGATCGAAGACCACATCCTCTTCGAGCTGCCCGTGAACGTTGCACAAGCGGCGCTCGGTGCGCGGCTAACGGTGCCGACGCTCGACGGGGAGATGGAGCTCGAAGTGCCGGCGGGCACGCAGACGGGCGAAGACTTCGTCCTGAAGGGGAAAGGCGTGCCCCACCTGCGGGGCGCGGGGCGCGGCGACATGGTCGTACGCGTAACCGTTGTCACGCCCGAGGAGCTGACCGACCGCCAGCGAGAGTTATTGGCGGAGCTGGCGGAGAGCATGGGCACGGCCACGCTGCCGAAGCAATCACGCGGGTTCTTCGAGCGCATCCGCGACGCGATGGCGGGATAGTCGTCGCGCGAGAGGAGTCCCCGCCAAGGCGCGGAGGCGCCCAGCTTTCTTGAAACCCGCAGCCTCCCTTTGGAGCCCCTCGCGTTAGCGAGGGGATGCTGACTCCACGATGTCTGCCGCTTACGGCCATCCCCGGACGGGCGCCCATCGGCTAGCGCTGGCGGCTCAACCTCAAGGCTTCCTCATCGCCGTGGCCACCGCTCACTAACATGAGCGGCTCCGGCCGCCCAAGACCGTCGGCGATAATCTCTCTACCCCTCGCTGCGAGATGGCCGCCTCGGAAAATCCGTGGCTCGGCCTACCCCTCCTTTCGAGTCGCGGCTCGGACGTACAATCGGGGAATGGCTTTGTGGTTTGAGATAACGGCACGGGTGCCGCCGGAGGAAGCGGACGCGGTGGCGGCGCTGATGCGGGACGTATCGCCTGGCGGGGTGACGGTGGAAGAGGCGATCGACATCCTCGGCCCGGAGATGGGGTTCCTCGTGCGGGAGGGGGAGCCCGTGATGGTGCGAGCCTATCTCCCCGCCTCCGAACTTGGGGCGGTGCTGACGGAGGATCTGCGCCGGGAGATGGCGGCCTTCCCGGCGGTCGAACTCACGGCAAGGCCGCTTTACGAGGAGGACTGGTCGGTAAGCTGGCGCGAGTTCTTCGGGGTGGTGGACACAGGGCGCGTGGTCGTCGTGCCCTCGTGGATCGAGCACGAAGTGGGGCCGGGACAGGTCCGCATCCTCCTCGACCCGGGGCAGGCGTTCGGCACCGGGCACCACGAGACGACGCGCCTCTGCCTGGCGGCGCTGGCGGGACGGTTGGCGCCGGGGATGGAGGTGCTGGATGTGGGCACGGGCTCGGGCGTGCTCTCGATTGCTTCGGCGCTGTTGGGGGCAGCCCACGTACGAGCGATCGACATCGACCCCATCGCAATAGAGGTGGCGCGGGAGAACTGCGCCATAAACGGCGTGGCGGACCGAGTCGAGCTTTCGGCGGGCACGCTGACGACGGCGTGCCCGGGAAGGTATGCCGTCGTCGTGGCGAATATCAACACGGCTGCGAATACCGGACTCGCGGCGGCCTTTGGCGTGGTGGTGAGAGAGGGAGGCTGGCTGTTGCTGTCCGGGATCCTGGAGCAGGACGCCGCCCGTGTGCAGGCGGCGATGCAGGCCGAGGGGTTCGAGCCAGTGCGCGTCGAGGTTGAGCGCGACTGGTGCCTGATCGAGATGCGCCGCGGGATGGTTCGCTCTCCAGCAGCCAGGGACGGCTGCGACTCCTGACCCCGGTGAGCTCGCATACGCCCGAGCCGATTAGCCGGCCTCCCGGTATCCTCGTCTCATGCGCACAGTCTCCGCGTTCGCCATCGCCTTTGCCTTGTTCCTGGCGGGCTTCGTCCTGCACATCGTTGGGGGCGCCACCGAGACGGACTGGTTGTTCCTGTTCGCGGTCGTCGTCATCTTCGTCACGGCGACAGGATTCCCGGCGACGGTCATGGCGTTTGCGGACGTAGCTGTGCGGTCGCGCGCTGGCCTGGCGGTGTTGGGCGTCGCTTTCGCCTGTGGCTACGGCTTAACGCTGGCCACCCTCTGGGCTGCGAACGACCGGTCGTTTGCCGCGTGGCAGTTCCCGGCGGCGGCACTGATGGTGGCGGCAGTCAGCGTCCTGAAGCTCGGACTCGACCTGCTCGGGGGCGGTCGGACGTTGCGCCGGGCGTAACTCGGCTACGGGATCCCGCACGACACGTTTGCCGTGCGGCTGGGGGTTTGCCATACTGCGACGGTTTCAATTCGAAACCCACACATAGCCCGGAGGATCAATCGATGGCCAAGCGCCTCGCCGTGACCGTTGGATTTGGCGGCAGCCCAGAACAGACGAAAGAGATCATCAAACGCGTCAAAATCGCCGAGGAAGTCGGCGTCGAGACGGTGTTCAGCGCGGAGACGTGGGGGCGAGACCAGTTCTCGCTGCTCACGCAGATCGCCCTGCAAACGGACAGGATCAAGCTTGGCACGGGCATCGCGCCTGTCTACGGCCGTTCGCCGGCTGTGCTGGCGATGACGGCCGCCACGCTCGACGAGCTGTCGGGCGGACGCGTGGTGCTCGGCCTCGGCACGTCGGGCGCGCGCGTGATCGAACACTGGCACGGCGAGAAGTTCTCGAAGCCCATCCAGCGGACGAAAGAGTACGTCGACATCATCAACCTCATCCTGAGCGGAGAGAAGGTGTTCTACGACGGTGAGATCTTTAAGTTGGAGCGCGGTTTTAGGCTCCTCTTCGAGCCCGTGCGCAAGCACATCCCCATCTACGTGGCCTCGATCTCGCCGAAGAGCATGAACAGCCTCGCCTCCGGCGCGGACGGGTGGATGCCCATCTACTGGCCGAAGTCCAAGTTCAAGTCTGGCAAGGACGCGATCGCGAAGGCGGCGCAAGAAGCCGGGCGCCCGGCCGGGGCCATCGAGTGTGTGGCCTCGCTCACGACGGTCATCAACCCGGACCCGGAGAAGGCGAAGGTCCAGGCTGCCGGGCCGGTCTCGTGGTATGTCACAAATATGGGCGACTTTTACCACAAGATGCTGAGCCGCAACGGCTTCCCGGAAGAAGTGGCGCGCATGCGCAAGGCGGGCGAGGAGTTCAGGCCCGCGCCCTTCCAGACGAATCCCCAGCTTATGGAAGCGATGGGCGACAAGATGCTGGACGAGGTCGCGATCTACGGCGACCTGGAGACGGTGGCTGCCGGCATCGAGGAGCGGCGCCAGCTCGGGGTCGACCTGCCGAGCATCGGCATGCCGCAGGGGTCGCCGGAAGAGGTCGAGCGGATCCTGGGGACGCTGGTGGCATAGGACCCCTCACCCCCGGCCCCTCTCCACTGCGGTGGAGTGGGGAGCCGCGAGTAGGTTGCGGTGGCGGCGGTCGATCTCGTCGAGGTGGGCGGGGCCCGCGAATTCGGCGAGGGCGGCGGCGCGGCCGGAGTCGTTGAGGGGGAGTTCGCCGCGTCGATGGCGCTTAAGGAGCGTCCGGATAGCGTCGGTCGTGGCTTCGAGCCCCGAAGCCTGGATGGCGCCCTCCAGGGGGTGCGTCCAGATCACATAGCGGCCGCGCGCGAGCGCCTCTATCGCCATGAACGACATGCCCTCGTGCGAGGTGAGGCGGACGTAGACGGTGGTCTCGTCGTAGAGCGCGCCCATGTCCGTCACCCAGCCACGCGCCTCGACGTTCGGCGGGAGCGGTTGTGGCAGTGTCTCCGGTGGCGAGGGGATGAGCGAGAACTGTACCTGCGGGAACCGCGACGGCAGCGCGAGCAGCGTCTCCATGTCGAAGACCTCGCGGTCAAAGGCATCGACAGGGAGGTAGAGGAGGACGCGAAACTCGCGTGGGAGTGGCGCGGCCGGTTGGTCGTCCACGACCACGGGAAGGGCGACGTACTCGCTCCGCACGCCGATGCCCCGCAGCTCGTCGACTAGCCAGGGGGCATCGCACCAGTGCGTCGCCCGTTTGGCGAGGCGTGGAGAGACGTTGCCGCGGGCATACTCATCCCGCGCGATGAGGACATCCGTGCCCACCCAGTGGATGACGACGGGGCGGCGGCGGAGCTGCAGCAGCCGATCCTGGGGCGAGCCGCGGTCGATCCGGCTGGCGACGAGGTAGATGATGTCGGCCCGGGCGATGCGGGGGACGAGAGCCAGCCAGCCGCGGATGCCGTGCCCCGGGTGAGCGGCGTATCGCGCGTCCCACCCGCGCGCGGTGAGCTGCGCGGCAAGCAGTTTGCCGAAGTACGGAAGGCCGAGGATGAGCATGCGCCCGTGCCGTGGCCGCTTCATGCGCAGGCCTTGCGACGCTGGGTCGGTACGAGCCGAAGAGGTGTCACAATGCTCAATTCCTGTCACCGCGTTGTAAAACGTCAGTAAACAGTTTGGGGATACGCCCGCCAAGGGCGAAATCGCCTTGCCTCTGTACGGGGGCGCTTCTACGCTGGCATGACTGGAACTTAAGTTCCGACCACTGTGAGGCAGCATGAAGCGTGCATTGATCATCGGGATGAGCGCGGCGACGGCAATAGCCGTATCGCTTCCCGCGCTGGTAATGGCGCAGGATTTTCCCCCTCCTCCGCCATCGACGTACTACGGGACGGTCGCGGGCGGCACGATCGGCCAGGGTGTGATCGCGATCGTGTCCGACGGCACCAGTTCGCAGACCTGCGGTGACGGCGTCGTCGTTGCGGGCGAAGGCGGTGCGCCGTCCTACGTGGTCGACGTCATCCAGAATGCGCAGAAGGCGGGCTGCGGCAGCTCCGGAAGGACGATCCGCTTCTACTTCACGCCCACGGGCGGGAATCCCGGGAGACTTGGCAACGAGTCCGCCACATGGGGTGAACCCGGGGCGCCGAAGCTACAGAACGTCACGCTCGGCGCGTCGCTGACGAACAGGAAGTTCGTACCCGTGGCGGCGCGGGACGGCATTTACTAACACCGTGCGCCGGCGGACAAACCGCCGGCCACACTCCATTTCACCAATGAAGCGCGCAACGCGGACCCGGACTCTTTTCGCGGCAGGCGGGCTGCTGGCGGCCTTCGGCGTGGCATCGCTCTCATCCGCGCAGAACCCTCCGGGGCCGCCGTCCTACGGCTACGTGTATGGGCGGGTACTCGTGGGTGGCGAGAATATCAGCCCCGAAATCCAGCCGGTGGTGGCCTTCGTGAACGGCAAGTCATGCGGCGGCGGCTCGGCCCAGACGTTCGTTGCGGTCGAGGGTCAGGATGTGCCCGCCGAGGACGTGGGTCGTACCGTCTTCGTGATCGATGTGCTTGCCGATGGCACGAAGAACTACGAACGCTCTGGTTGTGGACACCCGGGCGACCCGATCGCACTGTATTTCCCGGCGATTGGGCGTAGCGCAACGTTCACGCCGCTCTTCCAGGCGGGCCCGCTGCGCGCTGACATCGAATTGGATGTGGTGTTCGCCCAGCGTGCATCGCTGCCGCAAGTGGCCAGCGACGGCGCGGATTAGCGTCCTTGCCCCCGAAGGGAGCAGCCACGACGCGATTGCGGGCACTGGGGCTGCTTATGGCACGAGCGGGGCGATGAAGCGCAGAGCCTCGGGCAGGACGGTAATGCGGACGGGCAGGTAGCCCCCACGCTCGCCGTCCAGGTCCAGCAACGTCTCTTGCCCGGAACTCAACTCGATTGTGCGCGCGGGATGGCGGTGGATGCCCTCCATATCGAGGTGCGTCCCGCCCTCCCGCTGGCCTTTCACGGCCGCCAGCACGTTGCGTCGGCCGAAATCGGCCCATCGGATGACATCGAGGAAGCCGTCATCGAAGGCGGCGCCGGGAGCGACGATGAGGTCGCCGCCCCAGAGTTCCATGTTATGCACGCTGATGGTGTTATACGGCCCATCGTACCGTTGCCCGTCAATCATGACACCAAATTCCCGCGCCATCGGGCTAAGCATCTTCCAGGCGGTCGTGAGCAGATACGGCGCCGTGTCGCCGAGACGCTTGAGCCGGCGAGGCGTGGACTGGGAGATTTCGGGCACCCACCCGGCGGACGCCTCGAGGAGGAAGTAGCGCACCACGGGCGCGCCCTCGGCATCGACGGCCGAGACCTGGCCGGCGTCGATGCGCCGCTCATCGCCGCTCGCGATGGCGCGGATAGCGAGAACGCCACGGCCCATGCCCAGGCATTTCGCCACATCCTTGCCGGTGCCCATGCCGATCGTCCCGAGCTGCACGACCTCTCCCGCGTCGCGCTGGAGTATGGCATTCGCAACTTCGTAGACAGTGCCGTCTCCACCACAGGCAACGAGCCGCGTGCGGCCGGCGGAGATGGCCTCGAGGGCGAGCGTCTCGCCGTGACCGCGGGCCTCGGTGAGGACGTGATCGAAGGTGAGACCGACGCGCTCAATGCCGGCCTGCATGGCAGCGAGACGCTTTCGCGCGCGCCCGCCTCCCGCTTCGGGGTTGACGATGAATAGCGGCGGTTCGAGCGTGCCCACGCGCGTCAACTTACGATCCGTGGAGTGCAATGGCAAAGACCCGCCGCGTGCCGGGATCGCTCGATATGGCCCTGCCCTATTTCTCGAGGCCTGAGAGATACGCGACGAAGACGGCATCGCCATCGCGTGCTTCGGCGGCGACTGATTCGATTGTGACGACGGCCTGGTCGTACTGGGCGATGCCCTCGGGGATGGTCTTCTCGAAGCGAGCGAAGCCCGTCTCGTCGGTGTTGAACGTGCCGAGGCTGATGAACTTGCCGCTCGCGTTCACCCAGATGTGGTAAGTCTCGCCGCGGGGGCGCGGCGGGAGGCGCGTGGCGACGAACCAAACTTTCTTTTGCTTTTCGTCCCAGATGAGGCGTCCGATCGCGGGGTCATGGCCCTCGGTGGCGAGGAGGTTCGCCGCCTCACTCTCGGGAGACATCATCGCGAGCATCAGTTCGCGGTCGCTGCGGGTGGACTGTTGCAACTGAAAGGTCGCCGCCTCGGCCTGGGCGAGGCGTTCGGTGGCCGCGGCGATCTCGACCTTCTGGCTGAGGGCATCGTCGATTTCGGTCTTGAGGTTGCCGTTGTCGGCCTTGAGCGCGTTGATCTCGTTGCGCACGGAGACCATACCCGTGAACGCGCCGATGGCGACGACGATGGCTGCGATGGCGGCGGCCACGGGGCCGAGGCGCATGACACGCTGCAGCGGGGAAGGCCGCCGTATCCCCGCGGCCGTCCAGACGCGGTTGCGAAGCTGTCGGGGCGCCTTTCTCTTGGGGGCGCTCAACGAGAGCTTCGATGCGAGCCTTTCCGAGTCGTGGACGATGTCACGGCAGGAGTCGCACTCAGCGAGGTGCAGCGCGATAGCGCGCTCGAGGATGGCCTCCAGCGCGCCGATGGCGTATTCGTCCGCCTGTTCCTGCGTGATGTGATCGGCTGGCATAAGCACACGTTGCTCTACAGTTGGCCCTCAAGAGCGCGCCGCAACTTCTGCATGCCCAGGCGGATTCTCGTCTTCACGGTCCCCAACGGTTCGTGGAGGACGACGGCGATCTCCTGCTGGGTGAGCCCGCCAAAGTAGGCGAACTCAAGCGCCACCTTCTGTTCTGGTGGCAGTGCGCCAAGCGCTCCGCGCACCACGCGTTGCTCTTCATGGAGCTGCGCGGCGCGCGCCGGATCTTCATCCGGCCGGGACAATCCGTTGGCGTTCGCCTCCTCTGGTTCCGCGAGCACCATGCACTCGCGCTTCCGGCGGCGGCCCCTCGCTCGCAATTCATCGACCGCGCGATTCCTGGCGACGCTCATGAGCCAGCTCAGGAAGCGGCCCCGTTCGGCGACGAACGTCTCTGGCCTGCGCCAGAGGCGGACGAACACGTCCTGGGTGGCGTCCTCCGCGAGCTGCGAATCCGCGAGGACGCGCACCGCCGCCGAGTACACCAGGTCCACATACCGTTCGTAAATCGCCGCGAAAGCAACATCGTCGCCAGCGACAACCGCGAGCATCAGGGCCTCATCGGTCCAGGTGGACCGGGCGGCGAAAACGTCCGCGGCGACGCGGACGATGTCCACCGTCCGATCGATGTTACGAATTGCGGAGGGATCTGGATTCCCCTGCCACGCCATAGATTGCCTGAATAGGCATCATACACCACGGCCTGTTAGTGCAACCCCCGGGGATCGTTTTTGCAACACGCCTTTACCAGAGCCTCTCGGAGAACAGCGCCGTTTACTCCACGTTGTTCGCACGATGGTGACTATGGAGCGAAGAACTACCACCGGAGACACCCAGGATGAACCGCTTCATGCGCCCCACCATCGCCGGCACAGCCGCATTGATCCTGCTGTCCGGCGCTGCCTGCTCGTCCAACGACGCGCCGCCGCCGCGCGACTCCACGAGCGCCGAGCCCACGGCAACCACATCCGTCCAGACCAGCCAGCCCCGGGCGACCGGTTCGGAACTGAACACGGAAGACCTTGTACGGCTTGCCGAACCGTCCGTCGTCCGGATCGCAACGAACAGCGGCGTGGGCAGTGGGTTCGTCATCAGCAGCGACGGCTACATCATCACCAACAACCATGTGGTGAGCGGCGCGCGCACGGTCACGGTGACGTTGAGCGACGGCTCCGATGAGAGCGCCACGGTCGTGGGCACGGACATCAAGTCCGACCTGGCGCTGCTCAAGATCGACCGTAATGGCCTGAGCGCGCTGAAACTCGCGGACCTGGACAGGGTGCCCATCGGCGAGGACGTGGTGGCGATCGGTTACGCGCTCGATATCGGGCGCGGAGAAGGCCCGTCGTTCTCGGTAACGCGGGGCATCGTCAGTCAGAAGAACCGCGGCATCGACGAGGGCGCGAACCAGATCCTCGGTTCGATCCAGACCGATGCGGCAATCAATCACGGCAATAGTGGTGGGCCGTTGCTCAACCTCTTGGGCGAGGTGGTGGGCGTGAACACGGCGCTACAGCCGGATTCGTCGTCGGGTGGCGTCGCGCAGGGGATCGGCTATGCCGTCGGTTCGGACACCGTGGCCGCCGTCTACGAACAGTTGCGGTCCGATGGGAAGGTGAGCCGCGGACTGCTGGGCGTGCGAAACTTCGAGGCCCTGCGCCCGGCCCAGGCGAAACAGTTGGGGCTGCCCGACGGCACGCGAGGGATCGTCCTGCCCGCTGAAGCCGTACGCACGAGCACGGGCACGCTTTCCTCGGTCGATTCCGCCGGACCCGCCGCGCGGGCCGGGATAAAGGCTGGCGACGTGATTACGAAGATCGGTGACGTAACGATCGACAACGAGGGGGACCTTGCGATCGCCATGATCAAGCACGGTCCCGGCGAGAGCGTGAAGGTGGAGCTTTACCGGGAGGGGAAGAAGACGACCGTCGACGTGGTGCTGGGGACACCCACGACGTAGATAGCCACCACATCCTTTCCCATGCGACGCCCCCGGCCCTCCCGGGGGCGTCGCTGCGTGTAACCGCGTCGCGACGGCGCTGCGCTGGTCACTACGGGCGCGATTATCGCCAGTATTGGTATACCTCCCGCGGCCACGGGCGACCGCGACTACTCCGGCTTGCGAGCGAGGGCGTGGCACCAGAAGCGCGCCCAGGAGGCGCCGGGTGAAGCATCCCACTCGCGCCAGGCGAGGCTTGCCTCGTTGAGGCCCGCCTCCGTGGCGGCGATTGGCGAAGGGCTGGCAGCTGCCAGCCCCTACGAGTCCTTCGCTTTGTGAGTTAGACCGCCGCCATTCGGCCACGGGCGTTTTTGGCGTTGGTTTTTTCGTCGACGATGAGGACGGTGCGCGCGACCTCGCCCGCCTTCATGGCGCGGAAGGCCTCGTTCACGTCCTCGAGCTTGCCCGTGCGGCTCACCATCTCGTCGAGCTTGAGGCGGCCCTGGAGGTAGAAGTCAATGTAGCGCGGCATATCGCGGCGGAAGCGGTTGGAGCCCATGGAGCTGCCCTGGAGCTTCTTTTCGGAGAGAAGCGAGGGGCCGTCGATTTCGACCTTCTGGCCGACGGGGATCATGCCAATGACCGTGGCCGTGCCGCCGATGGCGAGGGACTCGTAGGCTTGTTCGGCGGCCTTCTTCAGGCCGATCGCTTCGAACGAGTACTCGACTCCGCCACCAGTGATGTCCTTGATCGCTTCCACCGGGTCGTGGCTGGAGGCGTCGACGATGTGCGTCGCGCCGAGTTCGCGGGCGGTGGCGAGCTTCGACTCGACGGTGTCGACGGCGATGATCATGCGTGCGCCGCCGATGAGCGCGCCCTGGATGGCGGAGAGGCCGACACCGCCGCAGCCAAAGACGGCGACGGAGCTCCCCGGCTCGATCTTCGCCGTGTTGAGGACGGCGCCGACGCCCGTGGTCACGCCGCAGCCGATGAGCGCGGCCTGGGCGAAGGGCATGTCTTCGCGCATCTTCACGACGGCGTTCTCGTGCAGCAACATCTTCTCGGCGTAGCTGCCGAGGTTCGCCATCTGGCCGACGGGCGTGCCGTTCCAGCTCAGCTTGGGCGGGTCTTCGCGGCGGCGACGCAGCTCAGGGTTGCGGCAGAGGTTGGGCCGGCCCGTGATACACATGTCGCAATGGCCGCAGAAGAGCGAGAGGCAACAGATGACGTGGTCGCCAGGCTTGACGTACGTCACCTGGTTGCCCACTTCCTCGACCACACCCGCGACCTCGTGACCGAGGATGACGGGCGTGGAGATGGGATAGAGCCCGTCAACGAAGTGGAGGTCGCTGTGACAGACGCCCGTGGCGACGGTGCGCACGATGATCTCGTGGGCCATGGGGGAGTCGATGTCGATCTCCTCGATCGTCAGGGGCTGGTGGGGGGCATGGAAGATCGCGGCTTTCATCGGGGTGGAACCTCGTGCGGGAGAGTGGGCGCAGTCTAGCCCGATGCACGGCGGGTTGCATCTCTTACTTACAACGCGGGGGCTAGAACCCGTTGTGCCCGTGATCTCAGGATCGTATGTTCTGCCGTGTGAACGTGTTCCTCCAACATGTCGGGTCCCCGGGAAACGTCGACATCGATTTCACAGTCACTCGACGCCGTCGTATCGGTGAGCTTGTCCAAGCCCTGCCGGTAGGGTCAGCAGAGCTCGAGTGGTTCGAGGGTGCAACTCTTACGACGGCATTTCCGGATGGTTCATTCAACTGCTGGGGCGTTCCGCCAAGAGCTGCGCCTCGCTTCAAAGAAACCGGTCCCGGCGATCTCGTCTTGATCTTTCCACGCGCTGGAGTGAATGGCGCTCTCGAGCAAATGGGAGTCGTGAAGGCCTGTTGCCCGATTGAGTGTTGGGCTGCTTCCAAAATCCTCTGGCCACAGACGCCCGAGGCAAGGCTCTTTCCGCACCTGTTCTTTTTCGACACCGAAGTTGGCTACAGAGGGTGGCCTGCGTTCTTGGATGAACTCGACTACGCGGACAACTGGGATCCGCGTGGT
>JBKKBS010000217.1:0-4160 GCA_046713815.1 Tepidiformaceae bacterium | reverse complement strand
TTCGACCTGACTCGAACGTTTCCGTCGGTGAACGTTGTGGTCGCGATCCCGGACGCGGGGCCGGTCGCGCGGACGGTGTACGTCGCGATGAACCAGTCGGGG
Organism: Tepidiformaceae bacterium; assembly: GCA_046713815.1. Classification (GTDB taxonomy): domain Bacteria; phylum Chloroflexota; class Dehalococcoidia; order Tepidiformales; family Tepidiformaceae; genus JBBDMZ01. Next base: position 4,058 of record JBKKBS010000217.1, on the reverse strand, counting down.
AGGTTGAACTGGTCGGTGAAGGCGCCGTTGGCGTCGGCGATTACTGTCACGGTGCGGCGCCAGCTCTGGCCGACATCGTCGTTCACGTCGACCGTGACGGACTCGCCGGGCTGCCAGTTCGCGCCCGTGAGGGTCACCAGCTCGCCGGGTGCGTAGTCCGCTTTATCCGAGGCGATGGTCGGCGGGTCCGTGGGGACCTGCGCGAAGAGCGCCTGGGCGGTGGCGAGCAGGGCGACGAGCGCGACAAGGACGAGCGCGATGGGGCGGCGGCCCCGCTGGACGGTAAATGGCACTGGAAACTCCCCGCACGAGGGCCCGCCACGCCGATGCGCGCAACAGGAACCCTGGCAAATAGACGGATCGACGAAGTTGCCGGGGCGGCCCCTGAGCCGCGCCGTACATAAACTAGACGGCGACGTTGCAATACCGTTACGAAATTTCCGGTCAAGCTCAGGGAATTGTTACATCGAAGCGGAGGGCGATGCCGAAGACGGGGTCGCCGACGAGGATGCCGGTGTTCCTGACGACGCCGTCGATGAGCACGCCGATTTCAGTGCCGACCTGGTTGATGCAAGGCGGCGTCTGGCCCTGGCCGCCACCGGAATAGAGGACGCGGTAGCCGCCGGCGTTGGTGGTATAGACGCCGGGGCCGCGTAGCCCGTTGAAGGTGAGGTAGACGGTGGTGCCGGACGGCGCGGGCGCGCCGTTGATGGTGAGCAGGCCAAAGACCGCGTTCGGTGGCGCGGGTGGCGCGCCCGAGGTGGACGGAGGGGCGCAGTAGCCGACGCCGGGCGGGGGCGTGGGCCGGGCGTTGCTGTCGTTGTCGCGTGCCACCATGGGAATGGTAGCGCGGTAGGGGAGGTTCGTGGGCGATTGGGCATTGAGGCCGGGGACGAGCAGCGCGGCGCCGAGGATGGCGGCGAGCGCCGGGAAGATGAGCTTGAGCATACGTACATGGTCGCGGATTGGCGGCGCATGGTCGAAAGAGCACGGGGGAGGAGCAATGGGGGCCTGACGGCCGTCCGGGGCGAATGGACCGTGCAGGCGGGCCAAAGGGCTGATGCCGGGGCCGTGGGCCGGCGATAGTATCGGCATGGCTTGAAAGAGAGGTCGCAACGATGACAATCGCAACCGCTGGCATGGGGGCCGAGCCCTATCCCGTGACAATCGACGTAACGCCCGACGGGGGTGATCGCAACCGCCTCACGGTGGCCTTCCGGCCAATCCTCGCGATCCCGCACGCGCTCCTGATCGGGGGACCGTCCATCACCTTGCTGTTCGGCGCCGGTTGGGCGGGTGACTTTAGCTGGTTCTCATGGGGCGGTGCAGGGGTGCTGGGACTCGTGGCAGGGGTGTGTGCCGTGATTGCCTGGTTCGCGATCCTCTTCACGAACAACCACCCGCGGGGCCTCTGGGACCTGGCGCACTTCTACCTGCGCTGGAGGGTGCGGGCGCTGCCGTACATGATGCTGCTACAGGACAAATACCCGCCCTTCGGCGAGGAGCCATCCGAGAACAGGGTGGCGATCGAGTACCCGGAGGCTGCGCGAGACAAGCTGTCCGTCGGGCTGCGTCTCTTCTACCTCATCCCTCACCTGTTCTTGCTGTTCTTCCTCTGGATCGGCTGGTTCGTGACTGCGGTGATCGCGTGGTTCGCGATCCTCTTCACGGGGCGCTACCCGGAAAGCCTCCAGGAGTTCGCGATGGGCGTGTTGCGCTGGTCCACGCGGGTCGAGGCGTATCAGCTCCTCATGCGCGACGAGTATCCGCCGTTCAGCCTTCAATGACCGGGTCGGAGGCGCATTGATCTGATTCACACGCTCGGGCCGGCGGCGACAAAAGCGCCGCGCGGCCGGGGCCCATCCGATATGCTCCGACGGTGTTCACCCTTGACGAAGCATGGTGGTCGATCGGCCTCCGGACGGCTCTCGTGTACGTGGGCGTGCTCGTGGGATTACGCCTGACCGGAAAGCGGCAGCCTGGCCAGATGGCGCCCTTCAACCTTGTCCTCATTCTGCTCATCGCCAATGCCGTGCAGAACGCGATGGTGGGGAGCGACACATCGCTCACAGGGGGCCTCCTGGCGGCCGCGGTCTTGCTGCTTCTGCACCTCATGGTCTCCCGCCTGAACCGCTGGGTTCCCCTCTTCCAGTGTTTCACTGAAGGCCAGCCGGTCGTGCTCGTGTCCCACGGCGCCGCTCTCTCCTCGGCGCTTCGTCGCGAAGGGATCGATGACGTGGAACTCGAGGAGGCGATTCGCGCTCACGGCCTGGAAACGGCATCAGCGCGAGTTGCCCGGTGTGGCGTAAGGTGAGGGCGGGGACTGCACCGTGAGCACAGAAACTGCCAAGGCCCATCGCCCGCGAGTCGTCCAATCCTCCGACGCCCACGTGTTAATCCACGGCAACCACGCAGTAGGGCGCCTGAACGCATGGCTCGCAGTCAAGATCACAACGGCCGTGGGGTCGATGTGGTGCGCCTACACCTTCATGCTGTTGGCACTGGTCTCGCTTCCGTCAGCTATTCAATCGGGCAACAAGGTCATCATCGTCTCCTGGGTGTCGCAGACGTTCCTCCAGTTGGTACTCCTGTCCGTAATTATTGTCGGGCAAAAAATTCAGGCGGCTGCCAGCGATCTCCGTGCAGCAAACGACCATGAAACGCTAGACGCCATCCATACGCTGACGGTGGCGGTACACGACATCAACGAGCAGCAGACGGAGATTCTGCACAGGCTTGAGGAGAGGGCATGAGCCGCTTTGTTCGACTTGAGGCCGGCGAGCTGGCCGGTCTGGTTCCATTCCTTCAGAGCGGGATTGACGTTGAGTTTCGAGTTTTGGACGATTGCGTCGCTGAAGCGGCCGACTATCAATGCGATGGCGTTGAACCCCCGAGACGGTCGTAGAGGCTCTGGTCAGACGTGTTCCCCCCTGTAACCGGCATGTTCGCCTGCGACAAGAGCCTACCGCGGGCATGTTCGAGTCGGCATGCCCAACCTTGAGCGCACGCCGGTCGTTGCCCTCCGTGCCGACGGTGGCGAACTCGAACATCATGCCGTTCTCGAGCACGGTGAGGAGAGAGACGCTATCGCTGGCTGGGAAATAGACTTACTCGGGGGGCGTCCCCGGCTTGTTCAACGTCTCGCGTATCCGCAGCGAGGAGCGCCACGCAAGGGTGGCGGCAAGCGCGGGGAGTGCAAATCGCATCAGTCCATGGTAAAGGGATCCCGGGAATTAGCGAAGCGGGCGGGAACGCGAGGGTAAGGGGAACTGCGTGCCCAGCGCCGAGACTGAAGGAGGCTTCCCGTTCGAATCGGCTTGCGGATCGACCCGCTGAACCTAAGTGCGCGCGGTGGCGAGCGCAGGGGCGCCAAGGGTGAAGCCCTCGTAGCCCGCTTCGACGACCTCGCGGCACTTCTGGGCGTAGGCGCCAACACCACCCACGTACGGCATGAAGACGCGCGGCTTGCCGGGGATGTTTGCCCCCAGGTACCACGAGTTCGCCTGCGGGAACAGCGTGAGGTCTGCGACTTCGTTGACGTGATCGACCCACGCGTTCTCCGCCACGGGCTGCGCCTCGATCGTGGCAAGCCCCTGGTCGCGCATGTGGACCGCGCAATCGGCGATCCAATCGACGTGCTGTTCGATCGAGATGATCATGTTGCTGAGGACGGAGGGGCTACCCGGCCCGGTGATCGTGAAGAGGTTCGGGAAACCTGCGACTGACAGCCCGAGGTAGGTTCGCGGGCCGTCGGCCCACTTGTCGCGCAGAGAGATGCCGTCGCGGCCTTGAATGTCGATGGCGAGCAGAGCGCCAGTCATCGCGTCGAAGCCCGTCGCGAAGACGATGCTGTCCAGTTCGTATTCGCCGTTTACTGTCCGGATGCCGGTCGGCGTGATCGCGGTGATCGGCGCCTCGCGGATATTGACCAGTGTCACGTTCTCGCGGTTATAGGTGTCGTAGTAGTCCGTGTCGATGCAGATGCGCTTGGTCCCGAGCGGGTGGTCCCTGGGCGCCAGTGTCTCCGCGACCGCCGGGTCCGCCACCGTCTCCCGGAT
>JBKKBS010000216.1:0-2563 GCA_046713815.1 Tepidiformaceae bacterium | reverse complement strand
TTCGAGGGGACCGGGGAAGCCCTCGAAGCTTCGAATCCTCGGTCGGTCCGAGTTAGCCTCGTGTGAGTGGTCGACGCTAGAATCCACCTCGCCGCTTGATGCTGGAAGGTTGACGAGCTTGGACGGCTGGGGGTGCCGAGAGAAGATCAACCTCTCTATCGACCACGAGCCGCTCAAGCGTCAACCAACAAGCATCAACCCGCTCACGCGGGCAGAATGTTCTGGTTCATGTGGAACAGGTTGTCGGGGTCGTAGCGGCGCTTCACTTCGCGCAGGCGTGCGTGGTTGGCGCCGAAAGCGCTGGCCACGCGGTCTTCGGTCTCGTCGCCGGTGAGGTAATTCGAATAACCGCCTGCACCGTGGAACGGCTCCATCGCCTGGAACGCCTGCCGTGCCCAGGCGATGTTCGCGCCGTCCTCGCCGGCATCGAGCCACTCGGCCGCGACCAGCAGGTTGTAGCCCGGCGACCGGTGCGGGTACGCCGTATCGGCCGAGGGCACGCGCGTGACCGCGCCGTGGAAGTGCTCCAGCAGCACGCCGCTCATTGTCGACGGGCTTTGCGCGAACTGGTCGATCATCACGTCGATCGCCTCGTCCGTGAGATCCGAGAGGAGGTTCGACTTCCAGTAGTTGCGGGCGCCCTTGGGGAACCCGTCGTCTAGCATGGCGTTGAGGGCGGAGTAGGGGATGGGCCCAAGGGCATCCATGATCGGTGTGCCGAACTCGCGGAGCGGCCGCAGGTCCGCCTCTGCCTGTTCAGGCGAACCACAATGGCAGGAGATAATGGCGGCGATTTTCGCGCCGGAACCGTCCGGAGCGTGGAGCAGGCCCGCGAAGACGGTCAGCTCGTCCGGCAAATTCGCCGTGAAGTGCCGGTAGAACTGGAGCACCGCACGGGCCTGGTCGATGGGGAACGCAAGGATGCCGGCCGTAACTATCGGCCCGACCTCATGAAGGTCGAACTCGAAAGAGGTGACGACGCCGAAGTTGCCGCCGCCACCGCGCAGCGCCCAGAAGAGGTCTGCGTTCTCGGAGGCGCTCGCCTGGAGCACCGCGCCCTCGGCCGTTACCACCTCGGCGGAGCGCAGGTTGTCGACGCAGAGACCATATTTGCCCATGAGCCAGCCGAGGCCGCCGCCGAGGGTGAGGCCGGCGATACCCGTTGAGGAGATCACGCCGCCGGTGGTGGCCAGGCCGTGGAGCTGAGTGGCGCGGTTGAATTCGCCCCAGGTGACGCCGCCCTGGGCGCGCGCCGTGCGCTTGCCCGGGTCCACGAAGATCCCCTTCATCGGGACGAGGTCGATCATCAAGCCGCCATCGCAGACCGCCCGGCCGGCGACGTTATGGCCGCCGCCGCGCACGGTCAATTCGAGGCCCGCATCACGCCCGTGGTTCACGGCGTCGACGACGTCGGCCACGGTGTGACAGCGGACGATGGCGACGGGCTGGCAGTCGACGGTGCCGTTATGGACGAGCCGGGCCTCGTCGTAGCCGAGCTGTCCCGGCTCGAGCACGGACCCCGATACAGATGCACGTAGATCGTTAAGCGTAGGTCGTTCGGAAATCGCCGCCATGGTCAGCCTCCACGCCGCCGACTGAACGCCGGTGCGGCGCGCCGGAGTATAGCAGGCCCGGCCCTGGGACGGCTTGATGCTTGGCGCTTGACGAGGTCGCCCAGCTTGAACAGCTCACGAACGCTTGAGATCCCAAGCTGCCCAAGCACCAGGACGGCCCGGCATCAACCATCGCGCGACCGCTCGAATCGACGGGCAAGCATGCAAGCCGAGCAGCCTCAAGCCCGTCAGGCATCAAGCCGCCGTTGAGCCGCGCAACATCAGGATACTGATGACCAATATCCAGAGCGGAAAGAGCGCCATCGGGATGAAGATCACGCCGATCGTCGCGACGATGATGCCCACGATGACGCCCGCCCATCCAGTCCATGCAGGCAGGCTGTTGGTGCGAAGGATGAGGATCGACGCCAGGACCGTGAATGCTCCCGCAAGCATCGCGCCGACGAGGATCATGGAGGCGTACCCGGCCTGGCCGAGGAAGCGCGCCACGCCCGTATCCGGCAGTTCGTCGGGCTCGCCACCGAGCGAGATTGCGCCCGATATCGACGCCAGCAGCGCCGCGCCCGCGAGGTACGCCGAGACGAAGGCGATGCCTGCCAGGAGCATGGCAAGCGACAGGATCGGCTCGACGCCCGCACTCTCGCTGCGCCAGGCGCGATAGAGCCCGGCGAGGAAGATGATGAAAGAAATGGCCGCTAGGCCAGCGAGGTAAAGGCCGATGATGACGACGAGGCGGTCTCCGGAATCCCCGTAGAACTTGCGGATCTCCTCGTCGGTCGAGGCGTCCCCGCCCACGGGGATGCTGCTCAACATGATCACCGAGGCAACGAAGAGTACGGCAAAGACGATGCCGGCGAGGCTTGTGAGTCGATTCGCGGTCATGGTGACGCCTCCAGTTCGCTTTCCTTGCGGGCCCGCGCTGGCCCCTGCGTCTTATGCCGCCGCGACTGGCAGCTTTTCGGCTCCGAGCCTCTGCAGCATGCCGAGCG
>JBKKBS010000215.1:0-7702 GCA_046713815.1 Tepidiformaceae bacterium | reverse complement strand
GTCACGCGCCGGTCTCGCAGCAGTTGAATCACGGTATCGGGGAACGGGAGCAGGCCCTGGAGCAGTTCGAGGGCGTTGCTGGCGGAATCGGCGCCGCGAATGGCGGCGATCACCGTGTCCAAAAGGTCGAGCGCCTTCAGTAGCCCCTCGAGGATGTGCGCCCGCTCTCGCGCCTTCTCGAGCTGGTGCTCGGTGCGCCGCCGGATGACCTCGCGGCGATGGTCGATATACAGCTCCAGCGACCGCTTCAGCCCGAGACGGCGGGGCGCGCCGTCAACGATCGCCATCATGTTCACCGAGAACGTCGAACGCATGGCTGTGTGTTTGTAGAGCTGGTTCTTGATCTGCGCCGCCACGCCCTCGCGCTTGAGTTCGATCACGATGCGCATGCCGTTCCGGTCGGATTCATCCCGTATGTCCGCGATGCCCTCGACCTTGCGGTCGCGCACGAGGTCAGCCATGCGTTCGATGAGCGCCGACTTGTTCACCTGGTAGGGCAGCTCCGTGACGATCAGGGCTGTTCGCCCACGAGAGCTCTCCTCGACGGCCGTGCGCGCCATCATGACTATGCGTCCGTGGCCTTCGCCGGCGGCAAGACGGACCTGCTCGCGGTCCTTGCCCACAAACGCTATGCCAGCGGTGGGGAAGTCTGGGCCCTTAATGACGGCAAGGACGTCTTCGAGGGTGGCGTCGGGGTTGTCGATGAGGATCACGACGGCATCGGCGATTTCGCCGAGGTTGTGCGGCGGGATGTTCGTCGCCATGCCCACCGCGATGCCCGACGAGCCGTTGAGGAGCAGGTTCGGCAGGCGCGCCGGGAGGATTTCCGGCTCACGGTGGCGGCCATCGTAGTTGTCCTTGAAATTCACCGTGTTCTGGTCGATGTCGGCGAGCAGCTCTTCCGCGATGGGCGCCATGCGCGCTTCGGTGTAGCGCATGTGCGCCGGCGGGTCCCCGTCCACGGAACCGAAGTTCCCCTGGCCGTCGACCATCGGGTAGCGCAGCGAGAAGTCCTGGGCCATGCGCACCATGGCGTCGTAGACCGGCTTGTCGCCATGGGGGTGATAGCGGCCCATGACATCGCCGACGATGGCCGCGGACTTGCGGTAACCCGAACCGGCCCGCGCGCCACTGTCGTACATGCCCCAGAGGATCTTGCGCTGCACGGGCTTTAGACCGTCACGGACGTCGGGCAGCGCACGCGCCACGATCACACTCATGGCGTAATCGAGGTAGCTCGTCTTCATCTCGTTCTCGATGAAGATGGGGCGGACGTTGGAATGGGGCTCGATCGGTGTGGTCATTGCAACGGGACTCCGGGGCGGCCGCGAGGGAGCCGATACCGCTAAGGATATTGTACCAATTCACCCCCTACGGGCCACGCGCGCAGCCCGTCCGCGCAGTCCGAGCTCGAGCAGCAGCGAGCCGGCGATGTTGCGAACGCGCACTTCCTCCCCTCGCAGCCGCCAGTCCGGGCAACGCCCTCCACAAATCGTTTCTACCCCAACCAGGGGCTAGACACGCGTCGTATGATCGATATCGCGAAGGCGCCTGGAGGTGAACCGTGCCTGCTGTTATTCACGTCCAGGATGGCACCGTCGTCCTCAACGGCGTGCGTTTCCACTACCGCGACTGGGAAAACGACGACGCCCCGCCACTCCTCGTCCTCCATGCCCTCGGCGATTGCGCTCGCGACTGGGACAGCTTCGCCGAGGCCCTGAACGACGACTTCCGCGTCCTCGTCCTCGACCAGCGCGGCCACGGCGACACCTGGCACGCCGCCGACTACGCGCCCGACGTCTGGGCGGACGACGTCGACGCATTCGCGCGCACCCTTGGCCTGCGGGCGATGGCCATCGTCGGGCATGGCATGGGTGCGCGTTACGCCTGGCAGTTCGCCGCTCGCCACCGGCCGCTCGTCAAACGGCTCGTCCTCGTGGATGAGCCCCCAGCAGCCCTGGCCGCGATGGAGGACGACAGCCCCGCCGTGCGGTGCGCCGACTTCCGCGCGCCCGAGGAAGCCCTCTGGGCACTCTCCAATGAGTTGCCCTGGGCAGACCAGCGCACCTTGCGCAGCTGGGTCATGCATAAGTTCCGCGAAGCCTCTCCGGGCCGCTGGGAATTGCGCTGGGACACGCGCATGAGATTGCCCGCGGGGGTCGCCAGCCGCCAGGACCTGTCAGATGACGCCGAGCTTCGGCGCATGGTCACCGTCCCCACGCTCATCGTCCAGACCTGCGAGCGCCACGGCCCGCATGCGCCCCCGGACATCACCGCCGCCGAGCGCGTTCAGCTCATCGAGTCGCACCACCCGCTGCTACAGGCGTCCGGTTCCCTGGTCGGTGCGGTGACCGACTGGCTCTAGCCAATGCGCCCGCGTCGGCTGTCCGAGCGCGAGCGTCAGCGAGTGTGCGACGTTGCGATCACCCGGCAACGCCGCCAAGCCGCGATCAGTCCGAGCGCGACATCTCGACGCACACTCGGCGCGCACCCGTCCTCGTCCACAATGGCGTAGTATCGCCACACTTCCGCACGGAGCAGTGCACATGCAAACCATCACGGACGGAGACCTCTCGGTGGTCGTCGCCGGCCCCGCCGGGTTCGCCAACAATATCTACGTCGTCATCGACGCGGCCACGGGCGAGTCGGCATTCATCGACGCTCCCGATGAGGTGGAGAAGAGCATCGAGGCAGCCGATTTCGCGGGCGTGCGACCCTCGAAGATCCTCCTCACCCACTCCCATGGAGACCACACGGCGAGCATCGACAAGCTCAAGGAGCGCTACGGCTGCGTGCTCTACGCCGATAGTCGTGAGCCCTGGCTGAAGGACGGCCAGCTCGACCATCCCGTCACGCACGGAGACGAGGTGAATGTCGGCAACCTCGCCTTCCGGGTATTGAGCGTCCCAGGCCACACCCCCGGCAGCACGACCTTCGTCCACCGCCTCCACGCCTTCGTTGGCGACACCCTCTTCCCCGGCGGCCCAGGCCATTCGCGCACTCCCGAGGCCCTCACCCAGGAGATCGAATCGATCGAGCTTCACCTCTACGCACTCCCCGAAGCCACGACCATCTACCCGGGGCACGGCGACCGCACGACCATCGGCCAGAGCAAGAAGGAGTTCGCCGTGTACGCCTCGAAGGAGCACGCCCCGGACCTCCACGGCGACGTGAACTGGGCCGAGAGCTGACGCGCGCCGAGCCCATGTTGGCATAAGCACGGTCCGTGTCTGCCGTGGCGCGCGTATGCTTCCGCTCATGGACAGCGTCTTTGGATTGGGCTTTGCCTTCGCGCTAATCGTCGGGCTGGTGTTTATAATCCCGGCTCTCTTCATCCTCGTGGTGGCGTTCGTCTACGTCCGCCAGCACCGCGGCCAGACCGTCGACATCAACACCGGCATCAGCGCCTACGCCGTCATCCTCATAGGGCTGGGTGCGCTTCTGCTAACGCTCGGCCTCGCCCAGCTCCTGACCGCGATCTTGGCCGAGATCGACGGCGACTACACCTACGGAGTAGCCACCTTCGGCTTCGACACGGGCGACTTTGACACTGAATCCGACCTTGATGGCTTCGGGGGCCTCCAGGACGGCGTCGATACCCGCCAGGAGGACAATGTCGCGGCCGGGTTGGCGATGTTCGTGGCCGGGGCCATCGCGGTCGGCGCCCATGTCTGGCTTCGGGCGTGGCTCGCCGGGCAAGCGCGGCTCGATCGCGGCGTCGAGGCCGCATGGGACGTGCTCTTCGTCCTCGCCATCGCCTTTTCCGGCGTCGTGCTCGTCGCACAGGTGATCGATGAGACGCTCGGACGTGCCATCTCCGACGACGACACAAGCGCGGCCGGCAGCACCATCGCCCAGGCGTTTGCCGTCCTCGGCCTCTGGGGCGTCTATGCGTACCGCGCCTTCGGCCATGCGGGCATGTTTGCGCGTGATGCCACCGGCGGCCCCGGCGGTGGCGAAGCACTCTGACCTGACAGCCGAGAGCTTCCTGCCCTGGCGCCCTGATCGGCTATACGCCGAAGGCGTATGCTTCCTCGAACGAAGGGCAGCGTCGTTCGAATGAGAGCCGACGCGTTCATGATTCGGAATGCGAGGATGCCCAATATGACATCGATGGCAACGCGCCACCGCGGGACGGGGCGACTGGAACGGCGAAAGGCGCGCACTCGTGCCGCTATCCTCTCCGCCGCCAGTGAGCTTTTCCTCAGGCACGGGTACGAGGACACGTCCATCCAGCAGATCGCCGAACTCGCGGACAGCGGCGTGGGCACTGTCTATGGCTACTTCGCCTCCAAGGACGAAGTCCTGCACGAAGTACTTCGCGAGCACAGCCTCTCGGCCATCGAAAATTATCGCGCCAGCATCGACAGCACCACGCCATCGATTGAGCGCGTGAACCTCGGTCTCGCCGCGTACCGCCGCTACATCCATGGCAACCGCAAGCTCATCACCGCCGCGTTCTACGTCGGCACGCGCGACGGCCGCATGCTGGAAGATTCGAACGAGTGGCTCCGGCAGGCCTATGTGCAGATGATCCAGGCTGGGATCGACAACCACGAGTTCAAGCCCGTGCCCGTCGAAGCCGCCGCCCGCATGCTTCTGAACGTGAATGCCAACGCCGTCCTCGGCATCGGTATCTGGCGGGGCGTTTACGACGAATCCGTAACGGGTGATGAACTCGAACAACTCTGTCGCGCGCTGCTCCTGGCCTGATCTCCGACGCGCCGTTCGGGTACCATCCTCCCAGCCACATGCCGACGATCGACGGCCATACGCATCTTTTTGCGCCCGAACAGATTTCCGGGCGTGAAGCGCTCTGTGCGCGCGATGCCACCTTTCGGGAGATGTATGCCAGCGCGCGGGCCGCGATGGCGGACGCGCGGGACCTGCTCGCCACGATGGACCGCGCGGGCGTCGATGCGGCTGTAGTCGCCGGCTTTGCCTTCGTTCTGGAACGGGACATCGACGACCAGAACCAGTATTTGCTCACGGCCGCGGCTGAATCACGCGGCCGTCTCATCCCGCTCGCCACCATTAATCCCGCGCTGCCATCATGGCGGCGCGTGTTGGACGAGACGCACCAGGCCGGCGCGCGCGGGTTCGGTGAGCTTCGCCCGCACAACCAGGGCTGGGACCCGGTCGGGCCTGCTGCCCGGCCCTTCTACGAAGCAGCCGTACAGGTCGACGCCGTCCTCCTCTGGCATGTCAGCGAGCCCGTCGGCCACCAGTATCCCGGCAAGAGCGGGGGGATCGCGCCCGTCGAACTATTGCGCGTGGCCGAAGCCTTTCCCTCCTTGCGTATGGTGGCCGCCCATATTGGCGGCGGTCTTCCCTTTTTCTTGCAGATGCCCGAAGTTCGAACGGCGTTAAGCAACGTCTATTTCGATACGGCAGCCCACTCGCTACTGTATGATGAAGAAAGTGTCACGCGCCTCGTGGATCTTGCTGGTCCCGATCGCGTCATCTTCGGTTCGGATTACCCGCTACTCTCCCCTCGGCGTCAGCTCGAACGCGTGCGCGCGCTTTTGCCAGCAGACTCCGTGCGGGCCGTTTGTGGCGATACCGCCGGAAGTCTCTTTCGGGATACTCGCAACTCATGACGTCACCCTCCACGGATAGCCTCAGGCTCTTTATCGCCTGCGAAATGCCTGACGATGCCAGGCAAGCCATCGGCGAAGTGATCGACCGTCTGCGCGAACGCAGCGGTCAAAATGTGCGCTGGATTAAGCCCGAGGGTGTCCACGTCACACTCAAGTTTCTCGGCGAAGTGACCGCAAAGCAGCTCCCCGCGATCAAGCTCGCCATCCAGGAAGCCGTCGTCGGGCACCAGCCCTTCGAACTTGAGCTGTCTAACATCGGCACCTTCGGCGGACGCGAGGGCCTGCGCATCATGTGGGTGGGAGTGGCCGGCGATGTCCTCCGCCTGGAAGCGCTCGTGCGCTCCGTCAATGCCGCCCTCGCCGTCGTCGGTTTCGAGCCGGAACGCCGCCCCTTCCGTCCCCACCTCACCCTTGGCCGCGTGCGCGACGAAGTCTCGACGCGCCAGCGCGCCGAGATCGAGGTGGCCGTCGGCAAGATGGGCGTCCCCGCGAGTTCCTGGCGCACGACGCAGGTCTCCCTCATGCGCAGCAAGCTCCAACTCGGCGGCGCCAACTACGAAGTCCTCGCCACCTTCCCCCTCCGCCTCTCCTCACCGCAATAAGCGAGAGTTACGCGGGGACAACCCCGGGGCGGGCATACGCTCGCCTCCCCAGCTGACCCATAATCAGGCCGCAGTTCCAATTGGTGCGGAGCATCAAGATCCGCGCACCCGCATCGAACATCACGATCGCGCTCCCGCGAAAATTCGTGTCCCGTCCGGTGGTTCCGACCCCCGGAAGAAATCCCGCGCGCGTGCCCACGACTTCAAACTCAAATGCGGCTCGGCCTTCTTCGAAGATGACCGCACCCGGCGGGATCTGAGCTGGTGGCTCGGGAAACTTATCCTCGACGTGATCGAGAGCCGGGATGCCAATCGCGAACCGCGCGAACGCCCCCTTGAACTCGTCGAGCATCTTGGACACGTCATTCTGTCCAGCCGGTGGGTCCCCTGCCTCGAAGATGTCGCTAACCCATCTGACATCATCCGCGAGCGATCGCTTCAAGTCGTCGACGCCCCCCGAGTTGAGCGCTCGAATGAAGGCGTCAAGAGCTTCAATCGCAGTAGAACGCGAGATCGACGGGTCCATTGACTTCTCCTCTCTTAAAACCGCTTGGTCCGGCGCTGATGCCACAGCTAGTGCAAGAGCCCAGTTCTCGGCCCGGTGTTCCACGCGGGCTGACTCGACTTCAACTATGGATCCGGGTAGTGCCAGACGCCCGACCCGCCTCTCTCCGTCTCCATCCGGTGGGTAACCACTTGGTTCGGCACCATGTAGGCGAAGCTCGCCGTGCTCTTGGTGATGTCATCGTCCTGCCCCACGAATATCGTTCCCTCCGGATCACCAGTCACCCACAGGTCGAGATTTGCCAGGTTGCCAGGGTCAGACTCTTCGATTGGAACGTCGAAGCCCGGGGTTACAAGAATCACTTCGACGACGCCCGTCGACGGGGGACCGGCTGTGAAGGTCTTCCAGCTTACGTACCCCTCGAACTTCGATGGGCCGCAAACCCAAAAGAACTGGATCGGCCAATCGCGTGCCTTGTGAGCCGGATCGGCGGCCGCATCTGTTGTCGGCTTAAGCACATGATGCGGGCAACTGTGCGTTAGCCCCATCGAGATCTCCAGCGCGCGGATAAGCGTGCAACGAAGTGTCTTCTCCGGCTCACCCTGCCAGGCGATCCACCATCCCGTCGCTGGCGGGAAGTGGCCGTGCGCCGGTAGTTCGGGTGGCTTGCCACCTCCGCCAATGGCGAATCCGAACCAGTCCTTTCTCAGGTGATTCCTTCGCTTGAGCCGAATCGCGCCAGACCCGCCGGATTCCAGCGGGCCGTCGAGCTTGCCGTTGATACTACCGATGTCCTCGATGTTCTTGGAAGCGTCCCGAAGGCCCGCGAGCGCCGTTAGCTTGAACGGATTCCCTGGCGCGTACTGCTGCTCAAGGAAAGTAAAGTATTGGCCCTTCGTCTTGTGCTTGGGCATGTGTGGCATAGCGGATGAACCCCCGAATCGTGCTCGGGCTGCGCTGCACCGAATCGTGCTCGCGCTGCGGTGCAACGGAGG
>JBKKBS010000214.1:0-3471 GCA_046713815.1 Tepidiformaceae bacterium | reverse complement strand
ACTTCGGCGCTCGTTTGCACTGGCTGTGCTGCGGCTGCTGCTCCGCTGGGCGCGGTAGGGTTGCAGAACTCTCGCGCGGGCGGACGAAACTGAGGTGGCCGCTGGTCACCTCGAACTACATCGTCGCTGAAGCACATGCGCTTTTCCTCTCCCGGCTCGGCCGTGAGCGGGGCGTGCGGTTCCTTCGTCTCGTCGAAGCGAGCACGATACTCATCGTCCGACCAACTGAGGACGATGAGATGGCTGCAAAGGCAATCATCTATCGCTATACGGACAAGGACTTCTCACTCACGGACGCAATCAGCTTCGCCCTGATGGAACGGCTCCGCATCCCCACGGCCTTCACCTTCGACCGCGACTTCGAACGGTACGGCCTCAGCATCGCCGAAGCATAGGCGCAGTGGGTCAGCCCAACGCGCCACTCAGTTTCACGCCGACGAGGAGAAACGCCGCCGGCACGCGCTGGCGGTCGTCGTCGCTCACGTCGGAAAGTGCATCGACGGCCGTGAAGAAGCGCTCGCTCGATGGGAGCTCGTCGAGGCGCACGGTTGCCACGCCGTGGTCGCCCAGCGCCGTCACGAGGTCGCCCAGCGTCCAGCCGAAGCTCGAACCTTCGGCGTCTCCGCGTGCTGGCGCACCACTTTCGATTGCATCGTTCTCCGGGTCTTCCAGCGCCTCGCCGAAATACGAGGTGTTCACGACCATCATGTTGGCCATGGATGCGAAGACGTAGGTCAGCGGGTGTTCGTCGTGAATCACGATCCTGCCACCCGGTGCGAGCGCGTCCGCGAGGCCCCAGGCCCACTCGTCCAGGTTCTCGACCCAGCAGAGCGAGTCTGGCCCGACGTAGACCACGTCGAACGCGCCCTCGCGCAGCTCGGGCGGCAGCGATTGTTCGTGTTCGCTTGTGAACTCGATCGACAATCCTTCGGCGGTCGCGAAGTCGCGCGCGTTGGCCTCTTCGAGGTTCGTGACGACGACGTTCGCACCCATACGCGCGAGCACGATGGCATCTTCGCCAGTGCCCGCCAGGACGTTTAGGACGCGAAGCCCAGATATATCTCCCAGGGCTTCCAGCTCCGGGTCCGAGAGCCAGGCGCCTTCGTAGTCGGGCCCGCCGTCGTCTTCGTCCAAGAACGGGTCGCTTAGGCTCGGGAGCGCCGCGTGCACCGGTTGAAACTCGAGTTCGGGCGTGTCTGGCGGCGGCGGACTATGCGGTTCTTCACCGCTCGCGTTGACCGCACCGATCTCGTCGTCGTCGCTGGCCATCTCAGGCATTCAAGTCGCCGCGCGCGCTCTGGAAGGCCATCACATGCGCGTAGTCGTTGATCGTCAATACTTCCCGGCGCACATCCGCCGCCCGAACGACCGTGATCGACGTGTGGTGCACCGACACCAGGTGGTCATATGCCGACTGGAAGAGGTGCGCGAGGTAGGCGTTGATCACGCCCCCGTGGCACGCAACCACCACGCGCTGTCCTTCGTTTTCCGCGGCGATCGCGTCGATCGCGGACACAACTCGCGCCTTGAACGCTTCCACGTCCTCGACATGAGGGTAGGCGGCATGACTGCGCGTCTCCGAGATTTCCCGGTAGATCCCGATCAGCTCCTCCTTCGAGTAGATGTCGAGCAGGCCTTTGTCCTGGGGAGCGCGCTGCCAGAGGTCGATTTCCGTGAGGTCCGGGCGGATCACCGGTTCGAGCGCGTGATGCCGCGCAATCGCCTTCGCCGTGTCGTGAGCGCGGACCATCGGGCTGCAGTACACCGCGCCGATGCGCGCCGGCTTCAGGCGTTCGCCCACCGCCTCCGCCTGTCGGCGGCCCAGCTCCGAGAGCGGTGCGTCCAGCGCTTCGCCAAGGGGGATGTTGTCGCGGAACTGTTGCTCGCCGTGGCGCACGAGCAGGATCTCGCACATCCCCTCGAACGATTCGACGAACGGGTTCTCCAGGTCAATCTTCCGCACCCGCCGCCTTGCCTCGGTCATCCCGTGGCCCCCGGCATGGCCACGGCGGCGAGGTTCGGCTCGGACTTCGAAACGCATTCGGCCGCCTTGATAAACGCCCGCAAGCCCTTATTGAACGCGTCGAGGTCCTCGTGGTTCATCTCGATCACGATGCGCCGTGTGAAGACATCGAGCCCCCGCTCGAGGCGGCCGCAAGCCGACTCGCCAGCCTCGCTGAGGAAGTTCCGTACCAGGCGCCGGTCCGAGTCGTCGTCTTCGCGCCGGACCAGCCCAAGCTTTACGAGGCGGTCGACGATACCGGAAATCGTGGGCGGGGTGACGGAGAGCCTGGAGGCGAGTTCGCCGGCGGTGACGCCCGGGTTCTCGCGCATCAGGAACATCACGCGCAACTGGGCGGTGGTGAGACCCAGTTCGGCCCAGGCGCGAAAGCGCACGGGATCGAACATCGCCAGCGCGTCCCAGAAGTACCGGATCCCGGCATCGACCGCGTGTTCAGATCGTGGTGGAGATGACGCCATGCGCTTCGCCTCGGGCAAGATATTTGTGTCCGGCTAAGGTTGCGCCCCGCCGATTCCACTGGCAAGGCCCGCCGACGCTCACATGCTCCTGAGCACGCGGATGCGCTCCTCCACGGACGGGTGCGAATCGAAGAGGTTGTTGAGCGCGGAGGCGTGCTCTTTCAGTGGATTCGAAAAGTAGAGGTGCGCGGTCGCCTTGTTGGCTGCCTCGAGCGGCTCCGGGTCTGCTACGATCTTCTCCAGGGCCCGCGCCAACGCGTCCGGGTTGCGGCTGAGTAGCGCCCCGGAGGCATCCGCTAAAAATTCGCGGCGGCGGCTGACCGCGAACTTGATCGCCTGCGCGACGATGGGCGCAATGATCGCCGCCACCAGCACGACGACAATCAGGATCAACGCCGCGCCTCCGCCCTTGTCCTTGCTCCCACGGCGGCTGCCTGCACCCCAAAAGGTCATGCGCAGGAAAAGGTCGCTCAAGAGGGCCGTCACGCCCACCAGCACGGTCACGATCGTCATCACGCGGATGTCATAGTTGCCGATGTGCGAAAGCTCGTGTGCGATCACTCCTTCGAGTTCAGCGGGCTCCAGCTTGTCGAGTAAGCCCCGCGTGACGACGACGTGCGAGTGCTTTGGGTCGCGCCCGGTGGCGAACGCATTGGGCGCCGAATCTTCCAGCACCCACGTCTTCGGCATAGGCAACCCCGCGCCAATGCAGAGGTTTTCCACGCGCCGCACGAACTCCCACTCATCCTCCTTCGTCACCTCGTGCGCACCCGAAATCGAGAGCACCACGGCCGTCGAACCGAAATACGAAAAGATGGCGTACCCGATGAGGAAGATGCCGATGACACCGGCGATCCCGATCGTCCCGCCCAGCGCCAACGTCATCACCGCCGCGAGTCCGCCGAGCAGCACAACGAACCCGATCATCAGCAACCACGTCTCGCGCTTGTTCGCCCCGATGCGGTCATAGACGAGGACGGAGCCGGCGCG
>JBKKBS010000213.1:0-3851 GCA_046713815.1 Tepidiformaceae bacterium | reverse complement strand
GGAGGAGGCTGTGCGTGGGGACGAAACGACTGCGGGTGGCGCTTGGCGCGGTGGTTGGGATGGCGGTCACATGGGCCACCATTGCCCAATGGACGGGCGTGACCGCGGATCACAACACGAACCGCGTGCCGGGCTACGACATCTCGTGGCCACAGTGCGGCAAGGCGTATCCCCAGGACCCGATCGCGTTCGCGATCATCGGGACGAACAACGGCAAGCCGTTCACGGCGAATTCGTGCTTCCTGCACCAGTACCAGTGGGCGAGGACGTGGGAGAAACACCCGGCGGTCTATGTGAACACGGACTTCCCGAGGGCCGGGCGCGTCGAAGCGAACACGGGACCGTTCGGGACGTGCGCCGCTACGGACGACTGGTGCCGCGCCTACAACTGGGGATACAACCTCGCGAAAGAGGCGCACGTCCGCGCGACGGGACTTGGCGTGACGCCGAAGATGTGGTGGCTCGACGTGGAGACGAACAACTACTGGCTGAGCGGCTACCCGTACTACAACGCGCAGGTGGTCAAGGGTGCGGTCACGTACTACCAGGAGAAGGGCCTCCCCGCCGGCATTTACGGCACGCCCCGCCAATGGGGGATCATTGCCGGAGACTACAAGCCCGGGCTCCCGGTGTGGACGGCCGGCGCACAGGGAGTCGCTGGGGCGGCCTTGCGTTGCGAGGACCCGGCGTACGCGTTCGCGGGCGGGCAGGTAGCGCTCGTGCAGTTTTACGACTACGGGTTCGACACGAACTACGAGTGTCCCCACGGCCAGGGCGAGAAGCTCTTCAAGCGCACGCTGCCCATGGTCTCGGGCCCGTGAAGACGCGATAAGACCGTCGGAGGTGAGACGGCTGCCGGCGGCGGCGGCGTGATAAAGTGCGGCGCATGAGTCCGTCCCTTCCTCCGGTGCGCAAGGAGGTCGCTGACCTCCGGGGTGGCGTAGTTGCCACGAGGCGCGACTTCCATCAGCACGCGGAGCTTTCGTGGAAGGAAGAGCGCACGCAGGGTGTGATCCTGGAGCGGCTGCGGTCGCTCGGGCTGGATGACGTCCGGCCCATCGCACGGACGGGAGCGACCGCGCTGGTGAGGGGCGGCAAGCCCGGCCCCACCGTGATGTGGCGTGCGGACATGGACGCGCTGCCGATACCGGAGAAGAGCGGACTGCCGTTCGCGTCGCGAAACGACGGTGTGATGCATGCCTGCGGACATGATGGCCACATGGCAATCGCGCTCGGTCTTGTGGAGATCCTTTCGCGGCGGCGGACGGAGATGGCGGGGAGCGTGCGGTTCGTGTTCCAGCCGGCGGAAGAGGCAGCCGGGGGCGCGCCCGCCTGCATCGCTGACGAGGTGCTGGAAAAACCGCATGTGGATCGCGTGCTCGGATTGCATATCGCCGCGGACGTGCCGCTGGGGGCGGTCAACGTCGCGCCAGGGCCCTTCTTCGCGGCCCCGACTGCGTTCCGGGTGGTGATCAAGGGACGCGGCGGGCACGCGGCCTCGCCGCACCAGGCGGTGGACAGCATAGTCGTGGCCGCGCATGTCGTGACCGCGTTGCAAACGGTCGTCAGCCGATCGGTGGCACCGTCGGAATCGGCGGTGCTCACTGTGGGGAAGATAGAGGCGGGCTTCCGGGGGAACGTCATTGCCGAGTCGGCGACGATGACGGGGACGATTCGCAGCTACACCGACGCCGTGCGGGAACTATTGGTGCGACGCGCTGAGGAGATCCTGGCGGGGGTTTGCGCGGCCTTCGGCGCGGAGTTCGAGTTCAAGCACAGCACTTCGTGCCCGCCGGTGGTGAACGACGCGGGAGTGACCGAGTTCGTGATTGGCGAAGCCGAGCGGTATTTCGGCGCATCGAATATCCATGGACTGCCGAGCATGGGGGCGGACGACATGGCCTGCTACCTGCAGGAACGGCCGGGCTGCTACTTCTGGCTCGGGGCGCGGAATGAGGCGAAGGGCATCGCCGGCCGCCACCACGATCCGGGCTTTGTGATCGACGAGGACGCGCTACCACTCGGAGTGGAGTTCGGGCTGCGGCTCATCGAAGGGTCGTTGGCAGCGCGGCAAGCGTAGAATCGGCCCCACTGGAGGGGCAGATGGAATATCGCATTGTCGCCGAGGGACTTGGCTTCCCGGAGGGTCCGCTCGTCTTGCCGGGAGGCGACCTGCTGGTAACGGACATCCGCGGGGGTGTGCTCAATCGGGTGGCGGCGAACGGCAAGGTGTCGGTCTTCGCGACGACTGGTGGCGGGCCGAATGGTGCGGCGCTCGGGCCAGAGGGTGCGATCTACGTCGCGCAGAACGGCGGCTTTGAGTGGCACGAGCGCCCGGGCCCGGACGGCAAAATGGGTCTGTTCCCCGGGGAACGGCCAGCGAATTACATTGGCGGTCAGATCCAGCGCGTGAGCGCGGACGGAAGCGAGATCGTCACTATCTATTCGGAGTGCGACGGAACGCCGCTCAAGGGCCCGAACGACCTCGTGTTCGACAAGGAAGGAAACTTCTACTTCACCGACCACGGCAAGAACTACGGGCACCAGCGAGACCGGACAGGTGTGTTCTACGCATCGCCGGACGGGAAGATGATCAAGGAGGTCATCTTCCCGATGGAGGGGCCGAACGGCATCGGCCTGAGCCCCGACGGTTCCGTGTTGTACGTGGCCGAGACGCCGACGGGACGGGTGTGGGCGTGCGCAATCTCAGGCCCGGGTGGGATCTCCGGCCGCTATGTACTCGGCGTGGTGCCAGGCGCGGCGCCCATGAACCTTGGGATGTGCGACTCACTGTGCGTCGATGGCGGCGGAAACGTGATTGTAGCTACGCTCGTAAACGGTGGCGTTACGTCAATCTCACCGAGCGGCGCGAAGCCGGAACACACGCCGTGCCCGGACATCCTCACGACCAATGCCTGCTTCGGCGGCCCGGACCTGCGCACGCTGTACGTGACGCTGAGTACCACGGGGAAGCTGATTGCCTTCGACGGCTGGCCGACACAGGGGTTGGCGCTCAACTTTTAGAGCGTGAAGACGGTGTGCCATTCGCGGCCGGTCTCGCGGAAGCCGGCGGCCCGGAAGCCGGCGAGCAGGCTGGGTCCATGCGCGGCGCCATAGACGAGCGTGGCATCTGGCAGCCCGGATTCGAGGACCTGGCGGGCAGCGTGTTCGCTGCGCCAGTCGTTGAGCACGGCATACAGGCTCCGGGTGGAGGGAAGCCAAGTGAGCGCCGCGAAGACGCCGCCCAGGCTGACGGCGAGCAATCCGCACTGCAGGGCGACGGTGATCGTGCGTGCGGCGTTGTCGTCACCGGATCGGGCGCGATCGACAATCTGACCGAGGATCTTGAGCGCGGCCTCCTGGCGCCACATGTTCACGCCGCGGCGGCGAAGTTCGCTGGCAAGCTCGCAACACGTCACGTCCGCGTTGACCCACGACGGTTGGGGAGCAAGAGCGGCGCCCTGGAAGGAGAGCTGCCCGAGACTGGCGATGCCGGCGTACATCTCCCGCAACTCGCGAAGGAAGCGGTGTTGCGAATCGCGGGCGTGGCCCGGATCGTCGCTCTCGGCGCGCACGCCCTCATAGAAGACCACAGGCCCGGCATCCAGAATTCCACCAAGGGTCTCGAAATACCGCGCCTCGCCAAGGTGCGCGGTGAGGGCGAGCGTAATCCTACGACCATCGTGCCTGTGAACGAGCGAGATCAGGGGCGCCTGAAGGGAGACCCTTCCGTTCGACCACTGCCTGCGCAAGACATCCATCTTAGAAGAGGACGTTGATGATCAGGATTGGCACGAGGATGACGCCAATGACCACGCCGAGGACGAAAACTCCAATTTTTCCCATGTACT
>JBKKBS010000212.1:0-6240 GCA_046713815.1 Tepidiformaceae bacterium | reverse complement strand
AGACGATCTGCGGCCGCCTGAGTACTTCAGCTTCCTGGCGGCGATGCACGGCATGCGCTCCGAGACGGTCAGCCAGCGCCTGGATCCGCTGGTGGCGCGGCTGCGATTGACCGAGCATATGAACAAGCCCATCAAAGTGCTCTCCGCGGGGACGCGCAAGAAGGTGGAGTTCGTGGCGGCGGTCCTTCACCGGCCGCGCCTGCTGCTCCTCGACGAGCCGTTCGAAGCGATCGATCCGCCGGCGGTGCATGAACTCACGGGTGCCATCTCGGAGTTCATCGAAGAGACCGGCGCAGCCGCGATCATCTCCAGCCATATCCTGCCGTACGTGCGACCCCTGGCGACGGAGATCTTGCTCCTGTGGAAAGGGGCACTCTACGAACAGCCTGCACTCGTGCAACTGCTTGAGCGTGAACACAACGATGCCGACCTCCAGACGTGGGGCGCTGTCATGCGGAGCGCCTGAATGAGCGCAGTCCAGGCTTCCCCCGGGCAGCTCCCGGCGTTTCGGGTCCAGGCAACAGCGCTTTTGCGCGCGCGCCGTGCGGTGAGCCGGCAGCAACGCCGTGAAGGTGGCCGCACCTCGTTGCTTGCAAATGCAACCGTGGCGGCGGCCGCCTTGGCGCTGCTCGGTGTCGCCGTCCTCCTGGGACTGTCAGCGGGGAGCGACTCCGGCTCCGACCGCGCCCGATCGAGCGTGATCCTGTTCTCGAGTTCGCTGGTGGCGGTGCTGCTGTTGTCGTTTGTAAATTTGCAGGAATCGTCGGAGGTGCATCCCCTCGGGGGGGTGCGGCAACTGTTACCGGTCACGCGCGTGCGCGGAGTGCTCCTCGGCGCCGTGGAACGTCAGCTCAGCCCGGCGGGATTGTGGGTGTGGGGCATGGGCGTGGCGCCCTGGCTGGGGATGGCGGCGGCCGGCGAATCATGGCTGAACCCTGCGGGTTGGCTGACCGCGCTGAGCCTCCCGCTCATGGGGCTGGCCGTTCGCGAGCTCGTTCACAACGTCCGCCGCTATCTTCGTGCCCTCTTTGAAGGGGTCATCCCACGCGTTGGGGCGACCCTGCTGATCTTCGTCTGGGCAGGCGGTTTCCTGCTTGTGGGCCGGGTATTTGGCTCCGTTCCCCTGAACGCCGCGGAGATCCTTGATCTCCCGCTGCTACGCATCGCGAACTCGCTTCCTGGGCCACTGGCGGTTCTCGGGCTTGCCGCCGGGTTGGGGATGCTAGCGGTGGGCGTGGGGGTGGCGCGCCCGCCCCACTGGCGTCCGAGATTCAATTGGTCGTTCATGCGCGGGGCGTCGCTGCGCGTGCCCACCGTCGCCTTTGCGCCGGGACGGCGTGACCTCGTGATGGCGCGGATGATGCTGGCAATCGCCTTGCGTCAATCGGTCTACCAGTACGCCGCTGCGTCGCTCATCGTGTTGTGCTCGGTTACGATTATTTTCCCCCAGGGTCCGGGACAGGGGTTGTTGATGGTACTGGCCTACATCGTGCCAGCCGGCACGTTCTACAACCTCTATGGAGCGGATTCGAAGCACTATAGCGTTTTCCTCGCGACAGGGGCCTCGCTCGGTGACTGGACACGGGCGCGCCAACTGTTTTCCGCGGCTTACCTGGGGAGCTTCGTCACCGTCATGCTCACGATCCTGGTGTTCAGCCGTGCGCTTTCCCCCGCCGAGGCGCTCACCCTGGCGGCGCCGGTGATTCCAGCGGCAATTGTGGGGGCGATCATCGGGCCACGCATCTCCAGGTTCGTCGCGAGCCCCACATCTCCGGGGGCCAATGGACTTCCCACGGGCGGACTGTCGTCGCGCAGATGGCTCGCATGGGCGGGGGCGGTATTGGTGTATCTCACGGTCGGGCCTCTCGCCGTCGCGCCCTTCATGACCGGGTTCTGGTGGGCCTACCCGTTGCTGTGCGCGGTATTGGCCGGCGTGTGGCTCTTCGTGCGGCCCGACACTCGGGATTGGGACAGCATGCTGCGGATTCGCTTCGCGCGCGCGTTTGGTTAAGCAAGACGAGGCAATGCCGTTCGCGTAAAGTCGCGAGCATGGGACGATGGCTGGCGGCGACCTTCGATGCTCTGCGCGAACCGCGCTTTCGGACACTCTGGACGGGATCGTTCCTCGCCTTCCTCGCCTTTTTCATGTCCACGGTGGTGCAGGCGGTGGTTGCTTACAATCTCACAGGGAACAACGCGTCCGTGGGCGCGGTCGTGTTCGCCCAGGGGATCGCCCAGTTGTTGCTCGGGCCGTTCGGCGGAGCGATGGCGGACCGCTTTCCCAAGCGCCTGGTGATCCTCATCTGCCAGGCGATCATCACCGTGTCGTTCCTTGCCGTGGCCTTAATGATCGCCGCCGACGTCATCTCGATCCTCTGGCTGGCCGCCGGCTCGTTCGTAGTGGGCGTGGCGTTTTCGTTCCTCGGCCCGTCGCGCCAGGCGCTGCTCGTCGACATTGTTGAGCCCAATAAGCGTGGCAACGCGGTCGCCCTGACGTCCGTGGGCCTCAATGCATCGCGGATATTTGGACCAACATTGGCGGCGGCGTGCCTGATTTTTGGCGACAGGTCCGGCTCGGCTGGAGCGTACTTCCTCATGGGCGGCCTCTATGTGGCAGCGATGTGGACGACGATGAAACTGCCGCGCGGGGACCCCGCGCCCGGGCCGAAGAAGAACGTGCTGAGAGACATCGCCGAAGGGCTGCGCTACGTCTGGGCCGTACCCCGGCTGCGCATGCTCGTGCTCTCATACGTGCTTGTGATCATGCTCGGCTTCCCGTACGTGACCGTGCTCCCGGGGCTCGTGGAGAACGAGTTCAACCGCAGCGCCGGGAGCATCACCATCCTCTACCTCGTGAACGCCGTCGGTGGCCTGGGCGCGAGCCTAATCGTGGCATCGCTGGCCGATTCGCCGCGTGCCGGGCCGATCTACGTGGGGATGTCGCTCCTCTTCGGGCTGGGGCTGGTGGCGACGGGCTTCTCGCCGTCGTTCTGGATCGTGGGAGTGAACATGTTCCTCCTCGGATTCGGGGCGGGCGGCTTCCAGACGCTCAACGGCGCGATCGTCTCGCACATCACCGAGCCGGCTTATTTCGGCCGGGTCGTGTCGCTGACGTTTCTCGCGTTCGCGGCGTTTGGTGTGGTCGCGCTGCCGATCGGCGTGCTCGCGGACGCGATCGGTGAGCGCGCGACGCTGGCCGCGCTGGGCGTGGCCGTGTGCGCGCTGACGACGGGCTTCGCGGTCTTCGGGAAGACAGCGCAGTACCATTCAAATCTGCCGGCCGAGGCGATGACGCCCGCATTGGAGGGTCGAAGGGGCGGACGCTAGCACCGTTGGCTAACGCTCGTGGCCCATGGGCACGCCCTCGGGCACGGGCATCTCATCGACGATGTGAATGTCGGAGCCGCAGACGGTCGAGAGCGTGGTTCGGATGAGCGCCTGGCCGGGGCCGGGCGCGTCCGGGTAGGCGATGGTCGTCATGGCGACGGTGTGGGGACCGGTCTTGATGCAGGAGTTGGATGCGGGCATTGGGGGATCGCTCCGGGTGTGGTGGTAAATCCGTTCTACGTGGGCTCCGCCGCGCCGTCCACCTGGCCTGCGACCCACTCCGCGTACCATTGCTGGTTTGCCATGCGGTCATCCTCGCTCTCAAATGCGAACCAGTCGGCGATGAACGCCTCGGTCCACGCCAGGGCCTCCCGCGCGTCGTCCTTGTCCGCCGCCAACATTGCATAGCCTTCGTCGACCGTGCGCCACCGTCGGTGCGTCGGATTCCGTGGTTTCATACTCCAACGAGTATAGTTCGGGCACACACAATTTCAGGAGTGACGAGTGGCAAGGACTGACGAGTACGAGGGCATGATCGCCGAGACGATCCAGGTCGCGGGACACAATGGAGACCTGATCCACGCGTATTACGCGCGGCCAACGGGCCCAGGCCCGTTCCCCGGTGTCGTCTGGATCCACCACATGCCCGGCTGGGACGACTGGTCCAAAGAGGCGGCGCGAAAGCTGGCATACAACGGCTACGCGGTGATCGAGCCGGACCTCTACTGCCGCGTGATGCATGGCACGGGCGAGGACGTGATGGCGAAAGTGCGGGCGGAACAGGGCGTGCCGGACGAGCAGGTAGTGGGCGATGCCGAGGCGTCGATGCGCTTCCTCAAGGCGGGGCCTACGTCGAACGGCAGGGTGGGTGTGATCGGCACCTGCTCCGGCGGTCGCCATAGTGTGCTGGCGGCGTCGCGCGTCCCAGACTTCGACGCGGTCATCGACCTCTGGGGCGGTGGCGTTGTGATGAAGCCAGACGACCTGACGGAAAAGCGGCCGGTCTCGCCGGTCGACCTCACGAAGGACCTGAACTGCCCGATCCTGGGGCTGTTCGGAAACGACGACCGCGCGCCCACTGCGGAGCAGGTCGACATCCACGAGGCGGAGCTGAAGAAGCACGGCAAGGATTATGAGTTCCACCGCTATGACGGCGCCGGGCACGGCTTCATGTACCACGTCTTCCCGCAGGCCTACAGGGCGGAGGCCGCGGTCGACGGGTGGAACAAGGTGCTCGACTTCTTCGGGCGAAAGCTCAATCCCTAGCCTCCACCGGGAACGCGGCCGGAGTCAGCGGTAACCGGTCGACTGCAGAAGTGCTCTTGTCCTTAAGCAATCCCTTGCGTGGCAACCGCGTTCGGCTGAGACGGTGCGATGGATCGCGGGTACGGCCTGGTGCCAACGCCGCCCGCCGGCAGCGTCCAGCTAACGGCGGAGGCGGACAATTGGACCCTCGGCAAAGAGGTTCCCGGGACGGATGCCAAGTCGCTCGTGCACGGCGCGCGGGATGCCAAGGTCCGCAAGGTAGAGTTCACCCACCACCGTCCTGGCCTCCGGGATCAGGGTCCCCTTCTTCGGCAGATCGAGGATGAGGGTCGTGACCGCCTTGATCGCGGGCGTGCTCAGCTCGCCCGTCGTGGCGTTCAGGCCCGTGGGCACATCGACCGCGAGGATCGGGCGCTTCACGACCATCGCCAGTTCGGTGACGGCGGCCGCCATACCCTTGGGCGGCCCTTCGAGTCCGTAGCCGGCGAGCGCATCAATTACGAGCTCCGATTGGATCAATTGCTCTTCGAGGCCGTATTCACTCAACTCCTCGTCCGGCGGCGCCATGATGCCCGCCTGGCGCAGGATCTGAAGCTGCTTGCGTGCGAGGAACGACGTCGTTTCGGCTTCCACATCGGCGAACAGGCCCTCCGCGTCGATGCCGTAGTTGACCAGGTGACGGACGGCCGCGAGGCCCGCCCCGCCCTTGTTGCCGCCACCGGCGAGGACCACCACGCGCTGCCCACGGCCTCTGCCGCCGAGCATCTGCAGGGTTAGCGTCGCGATCGCACGGCCAGCGTTCTCCATCATCTGGAGGATGTCGATGCTGTAGTCTTCCTGGGCTACGCGCTGGATCTCGCGCATCCCCACGGCGGAGACGGCGGGAACCTCGCTGACTTTCCGCTGCGGGAAGCCGCCCGGGTCTGCTTTGACCGCCATCGATCCACGTCCGATGCGCAATGTCCGCCCAGTCTAGGCGTGCTTGTGATTCCGGTCACGGCCTGTGTTCAGTCGTCATCAGGGTAGCTTGCAGTGACGCGTGCGCTGATGCCGCCGCGCGCGTTGAATTCACCGGTGACGATAGCCTCCCGGGGGTCAATGGCGGCGACGATGTCGTCGAGAATGACATTGACCACGTCTTCGTAGAAGATCCCACGATTGCGGAACGTCTGCAGGTAGTACTTGAAGCTGCGGAGCTCGATGCAGCGTTCCCCGGGCACATAGGTCACGGTGATGGCGCCGAAATCGGGCAGCCCCGTCATCGGGCACATGCTCGTGAACTCGGGCGCGACGAACGCGATTTCGTATTCGCGGCCGGGCCGGGGATTTGCGAACGTGTCTATCGTGCCATCGGACTTGA
Source organism: Tepidiformaceae bacterium (assembly GCA_046713815.1). Lineage (GTDB taxonomy): Bacteria > Chloroflexota > Dehalococcoidia > Tepidiformales > Tepidiformaceae > JBBDMZ01. Next base: position 287 of record JBKKBS010000212.1, on the reverse strand, counting down.
AGATGTTCTCACCCATGCCCGACAGCGTGCTGCCGCTGCGCCTCGCGTTCAAGTCGCATCGCTATCGCCAAACGGCCACGGGATTGAGGCTGACGGAGCGGTCATACACGTCGATCCCTTCCAGCCGCTTCAGCGCCGTCACGATTGCGTACGTTACCGGGGTGGCAGCTACTTCGAAGACAACCTTGAAGAGCCATTGCTTCCAGATCAGTGGCCAGAGGTCGAACCCATCCCGACCGGCGAAGGCGATGGTGATGAAGATGGCGGAATCGAGGCCTTCGCCGATC
>JBKKBS010000211.1:0-4360 GCA_046713815.1 Tepidiformaceae bacterium | reverse complement strand
GCGCGACCTCCTGCGCGGCCACTCGAAATTTGGTGAGTTGCGCCGCTCCGTGGAGGGTGTCACGACGACGATGCTTTCGGACCGCTTGAAGCGACTGGAAGCCGAGGACATCGTCGAGCGTCAGATCTACAACGAATACCCGCCCCGTGCCGAGTACCTGCTCACCGCCAAGGGCCATGCGCTCGGCGTCGTCGTGGGCGCCCTCATGGCCTGGGGCCGGCAGTATGGCGAGCACGACCTCCTCCTCGTCGATCGCGAATGCGGCCACGAAGTCCGGGTCGTCTACGAATGCCCCACCTGCGACCGCGAGTCACCTCGCTCCCGCATCCGCATCGTCGACGCGTGACGGTTGTCCTCGCTCTCAGGCGAAGGCGTCCGCTTCGTTTGCCGCTGCTCCCGCGCAAACGATACACTGTCTGTTCCGACTTTAATCTGATCGCCCATGGAGCGCCCTGTTGCACGTCATTGGCCTGACTGGCGGGATCGCCAGCGGTAAGTCCACCGTTGCCCGTTTTTTCCGCGATCGCGATATCCCCGTGATCGATGCGGATGTGCTCGGCCATCGCACGTATGAGCCGGGTACCGACACGTTCGCGTCCGTCGTGCGCATGTTTGGCGACAAACTTGTCGCGCCCGATGGCGGCATCGACCGCAAGGCGCTTGGCGCCAGGGTCTTCGGCCAACCGGATGAGCTAAAGAAACTCACCGACATCGTCTGGCCGGGCATTCGCCGTCTGGCCAATGAGCAGCTCTCGGAGCTGGAAACCGCAGGCAATGACCTCGCCGTGCTTGAGGCGGCCGTGCTCTTCGAAGCGGGCTGGGAAGACCTTTGTCATGAGATCTGGGTCGTCGTGGTCGATCCGGATCACGCCGTCAAGCGGCTCGCCGAACGCAATGGATTGGACGAAGCGGCGGCGCGCGCCCGCATCGCCTCGCAGCTCTCGAACGCGGAACGCACGGAGCGCGCGGATGTCGTGATCGAAAACAACGCCACGGTTGCGGACCTCGAGTCGCGCATCAGTGACGCCTGGAATGAACTACAGGTGCGGCTACAAGCTGCCGCCCGGAGGTAATGGGATTGGCTGATAACCCAAATGGCACGGTCGCCAACGTCTACGCCGTCGAGGAGTACGCGGTCCACGATGAGCCGTACTACATCCCTATCGGGGACGAGATCGAGCTCTTCGAGATGGCTTACGGGCAGCGCATCCCCGTTTTGCTTAAGGGGCCGACGGGCTGCGGTAAGACGCGCTTCGTCGAGTACATGGCCTACCGGCTGGCCGTGCCCGTCACGAAGCCTTCGAACCGAACGGGCGAAGAGGCAGAGCATCGCATGCCCCTCATCACCGTCGCCTGCCATGAGGACCTGACCGCGAGCGATCTCGTTGGCCGCTACCTCCTGGATACGGATGGCACGCGCTGGATGGACGGCCCGCTCACGCGCGCGGTGAAAGTCGGCGCTATCTGCTATCTCGACGAGGTGGTCGAAGCACGCAAGGACACGACCGTGCTCATCCACCCCCTGACCGACTACCGCCGCCTGCTGCCGATCGAAAAGCTCGGCCAGGTGGTGGAAGCGGCCGACGGCTTCTTGCTGGTGATCTCCTACAACCCGGGCTACCAGAGCGCGCTCAAGGACCTCAAGCACTCCACCCGCCAGCGCTTCATCTCGATCGAGTTCGATTACCCCCCGCGCGAGCGCGAGACCGAGATCATCATTCACGAGGCCGGCTGCGACCAGGCCACCGCCAACGACCTCGCCAAGCTCGGCGAGAAGGTGCGCAACTTGAAGGAGCACGGCCTCGGCGAAGGCGTGAGCACGCGTCTGCTCATCTACGCTGGCCGCCTCATCGCCAAGGGCATCCCCGCCCGTCGCGCCTGCCAGGTCTCGGTCACCTGGTCGCTCACAGACGACCTCGAGGTCCAGCGGAGCATCGAGGAAGTGGTAACGAGCATCTTTGAATAGTTCCGAGTTCCGAGTTCCGAGTTCCGAGCACGGAGGTCACGTGGCTGGGGGCATTCGTTCGTTCGAAGACATCATCGCCTGGCAGAAGGCGCGTGTTCTCACACGCGAGCTCTATGTGGTAACGCGTAAACCTGACTTCGCACGCGACTTCGGACTCGCATCGCAGCTACAACGCGCGGGCGTGTCTGTCATGGCGAACATCGCTGAGGGCTTCGAACGGCGAAGCACGAACGACTTCGACAGGTTCTTGGTGATCGCAAAGGCATCATGTGCTGAAGTCCTCTCTCACTTGTATATAGCGCTGGATGTGGGCTATCTCACCGACGAAGAATTCTCGAAATTGCAGGACATGGCGCGAGAGACAGGGCGAGTGCTCTCCGGTTTTCGATCATCAATCCAGCCGAGGAAGTCCACCACTCGGAACTCGGAACTCGGAACTCGGAACTAACCGCAGTGCGCATCGGCATCGTCTCGGACATCCACTGCAACCTGCCCGGGCTTCAGGAGGGGCTGCGGTTGATGGGCGCGCTCGACCAGCTCTGGTGCGCGGGCGACTCGGTGTTCCAGTTCCGCTGGTCGAACGAGGTGGTCGAGTTGCTCAAGGATAGCGGCGCGCGGGTGGTGCTCGGGAACCACGAGGAGACGATCCTCAGCCCCGAGGGCGTGAGGGCAATCGCCAATCCGAAGGTGCGGCCGGAACTCGTGGAGTGGCTGCGCGAGCAGCCCTATCGCATCGAGGAAATCGTGGATGGGAAGCGCGTCATGATGACCCACGGCTCGCCGTGGGAACCGTGGCGGGAGTACATTTACCCGCACGAAGCGATGTGGTCGAAGGCGGCGACGCTGGACTGCGACGTGCTCATCGTCGGACACACGCATTTCCAGATGGCGCGCCGGTTCGGCAATGTGCTTGTCATAAATCCTGGTTCGGCCGGGGATCCGCGCGATCACCGGAACGACTTTCAACTCTCCTGTGCGGTGTGGGACACGACAACAGGTGAGGTCATCTTCTACGATTACAAGGATCCGACGCGTAACTTCGTGTCTTCCTCGGGGCAGATGTGAACCATACCGGCCACCTGCGACAGAGCCGTTTCCCGCGCGACCCCAGTGAGTCTGCGTCATGACGGTCGTGGGCGAATTGATCGCGCGCAATCACGAGCGCCTCTCGGGATTCCCCGCAGCCCTCGAACAACATTTCGAGGCGGGCCTGCGCGCTCTCGCGCCGCGTCTCTCCCCGTCCCAGCTCCAGACCTGGACAGAGACGGGTGTTGAACTGACGGGACTGAGTCTCCGCTCATGGGAAGCGGCCCTCGAATACTTCAAGGCCGCGCAACAGTACTCAGACAAGCTTACGTGGGAAGCCCTGGAGACGATCGGGCGCGAGTCCGTCTCCATGGCCGGCGACTCGTCGCCGCTCGCGGTCTCGTTCCTGCGCTCGTCGCCCCAGGCCATGGATCTGATCGGCCCCGCGCACGTCCGCCAGTGGGCCGACCTCGGGCGGCGCTTGTACAAGGGCAACTGGAAGAGTTCCTCGCTGGCGGCGCAGTTTTTCGACCTCGCACCGGCTGTCTTTCAATCGCTGCGCATCGGCCAGGCGTCGCGGCTCGTGCTGTTCGTCGATGAGCTCTCGCGGCACAGCTACGAACTCGCCGCGGCGTGCCTCACGACCGCCCCGGACGTCCTCAAGCGGCTCGAAGAGGACGACCGACTGCCCTTCCTGACTTTCGCGGTGGAACTGGCCCAGTCGAGTTGGGCTGATTCGCGGCTCTACTTCGAACGGGGCGTGACGCTCATCGAGAAGGTTCACCACCCGGTGCGCGAGCGGTACCTGCTGCTCGCGGCGCAAGTCGCGCGCGGGCACAACCGTTCGGCATTCCAGTACTTCGAGGAAGCCGCCCATGCGCTCGCGGAACTGGAACCCGACGACCACAACAAGGTCATCGAGCTTGCTGAGCAACTGGCGCCATACTCGCCCTATGCGGCCATGGACTTCGTAAGCAGCGTCCCCCATGTGCTCGATCGCATCCGAGTGGACGAACTGGAGCCGTGGCAACAGGCCGGACTCAAGATCCTCCAGTCCAGCCACGACGGCGGCGAAGCCTACTTCCGCCTCCAATCCACGCGCGGCGAGGACATCCTCGACACGCTCTCCGCGCGGGTGGAACTTTCGAAAGTCGGCGAGATCCTTCGCCTCTATTGCAAGGCGCTCACTGGCAAGAACGTGAGCGTGCAGTCCACGGCGTCGCTCGCGGAAAAGGGCATTGGCTGGGTGGACGAGCACCGCGCTAGCACGGAAGGCAGCACGATCTTCCTGCCCGACCTGATGGAACGGTACCACCTGAAAGAGGAGAACTTCGCCTCCTTCAAGGTGTTTGCCACTCACCAGGCGGC
>JBKKBS010000210.1:0-3155 GCA_046713815.1 Tepidiformaceae bacterium | reverse complement strand
GAGGAGGATCTCCCGAAACTCACCAAGCGTGAGCGCCCAGGCTGGTCGTGGGACACGCTCGTCGCTGAGGGCGATCCGGTCGAGTGGATCTTAGCGGCGGGAGCGGAATACGACGTAGACCTGATCGTGATGATGACGGAGGGACATACCAGCCTGTTCGACTCGCTTCGCGGAAGCATTACCGAACGGGTGGCCCGTGGTGCCCGCTGCCCCCTGCTTGCTATTCCTGCACGGCCAGATTGGCCCGTCCTCGGCACGTAGTCTGCTCGTTGAGCCTGTCCACAGCCGCCCGCCCTAATCCCGACTATTCGTGATTATCTCGTCCGATCCTCTCGCCCGGCGTGGCTTTTCTCGTTCGGCCTCCTCGACGGACTGCCAGTACGCCTCCGTGGGCCTAACTTGCGAGAAGCCTCGGCGGGCTTCGGTCTCGAACGCCTCGTGACGATATTCATGAATAGTCCGGGCTTGCACGGCTCGCACCACTATCCCGTCACGAAACACGACCAAGTTTGACGGCACGGAAGGCACGCGCGGACCAGGCAAGATGACTCCTGCGAGGTTCAACGGATCGCCGGCAGAGAGCGTGATAACGTAAGAGGCAGCACCAGACTCATTCCGTTTTCTCACCGCCCGTAACGATTCGACAGCTTCCGGCAACGCGAATTGCTCCCCGGTAAAGCCGCCCACAAACCTCCCCCCACGGATTTCGCCTTGCAGCTCCATCCGACGGTACTGCACCAGCAGATCGCGCCAGGACTGAACCAGAGATTCACGTGCCAGCAGATCGCGGAAGACGACACCGTAGCGTCGCAACAATTGGCGAGCGACATGCTCGGCAGGGAAGTGCTGAGTGCTGAGTGCTGAGTGCTGAGCGTCGATTGACGACTGACGGTTGACGCGCTCGCTTGTCTGAGCAACGACCAGCGCCCGGCTGAGTACCGAGGCCGACGAGACCGCTCCCGTCCTTCTGCACGGCGGCGACGCGGGTCCATGAGGGCACGGAGATTATCGAAGCCGTCGGCCGTGCCCAGGCCGGCGGTCACGAGTTCCCAGAGCCCTTCTTCCACTTCCGTCGGAAGATGGTTCGTCATCCGTACCAGATCGGCAAAAAAACTTGCGCCTCGCTCATGCAAGGCGCCCCGCAGGTCTTGCGCCACGGAACTCAGCTGGCCAAACGGGTCGGGCCCATTCGATGCGGCATCATCATGGAAGGCATCCCTCAACCATTCGCTCTCCTCACGCGGGAAAAGACTAATCGGCGCCATACTCGTCGGGATAATCCGACGTCGTTCCCCATCGCCGGCCTGCGCAAGCCGTGGGTGAAGAGACAGCCTGCCCCAGCTGATTGTCCCGCTCAGGCAAAGCCGATCCAGCCACTCCGGTTCATACTTCGCCAACCTCGCCCTGAGCAAATGCGGTTCCCAGGCTGAAGCTGCCGCTTCGAATCCGGCCATTTGCGCGACGATGTTCAAGAGACCAGCTTCACCATGGAGGCGCGATCCAGGGGAGACATGTTGCCATTGACATAAAAATCGCATGAAGTCTGCCGCGGTTACCGGCTCGACTTCTTTTCGCAGCCTACCTATGGTCAGACGATGAATGCGTGATAACAAGCGGCGATGGCACCACTCCAGCGCTCCGACGCCTGACAGTTCTGAGCGCTGAGTTGTGAGTCCTGAGTGAGGTCGAAATCGTCCACGCAGGACTTGGCCTGATGTTTCGAGGCGAACGAAAGATTGGTCGATTGCCCGAGTCGGACAATGCAATCGCGTCGCGAGTTCGATCGCCGTCGTCGGACCGATGCTTTCCATCCAGCCTTGCACCACGGCGTCGGTGGCGGCTTCATCACCAGACGCCAACATCGATTCCACTTGGACCCGATGCTCCGTCGCCACCCATCCTCGTACTTCTTGCGCCTCGCCCCTCACGTTGAGTTCTACAACCCGCCCCTCCTCGACCAAGCGCGGCAGGTAGATCGCCCAGTCCTTCACCTCCTCGACCGGCAGCCAGAGTAACGTCAGCAAGGCGTCGTGCAATTCATCCGGATCGCGCACCACAGGCCAGGACTCCCGTTGTACCTCCTCAATCGCTGCTGGGTCCAACGCCCCGACCTCGCCGGCCAGCTGAGCCGGAAGCGTACGCCGCATCTCCACCGCCCGCGCCCGCCGCTCTTCCAACGGCGCATCGTCGAGAAACGCATAGGGGTTGGCATTCAAGATCTCATGCGAGAATGGAGAGGGCATCGGCGTATCGACCGCCACACAGCGAATAGCCCCGGCTTCAATCCGCTTGAGGAGTTCGGTCAACCCGTCAAGATCCATCGCCTCAGCAAAACAGTCCCGCAAGGTCTCGTTCACAAGCGGATGATCTGGTATCTGGCGAGTTCGTTCGCCGACCATGTTGTCCTGACAGGCCATCGCGTCAGGGAAGACGGCGCCAAGCAGATCCTCCGCCTTCATCCGCTGAATCTGCGGAGGAACCTTTTTGCCATGCGAGAAACGCAGCAAGACTAACGCACGGCTGGCATTCCAGCGCCAGCGCGTCATAAACATCGGCGCTTGGAGCACGGCGGGAAGCAAGACCTCGCGAAGCGTCCGGCTGTGAAGGAACCCGAACACGGCATCGAGCGGGAAGCTGTGCTTCTCGCCAAGCGAGATCACGATCCCGTTGTCGGTCGCCGCAGCTTGCAATTCGAAATCGAAGGTCACGCAAAAGCGCTTCCGTAAGGCAAGGCCCCAGGCCCGATTGATCCGGCCCCCGAACGGCGTGTGCAAGACCAACTGCATCCCGCCGCTTTCATCGAAGAACCGCTCCGCGACGATGGTCTGCTGTGTCGGCACGGTTCCGAGCACAGCCTTGCCGGCCAGCACATACTCGATAGCCTGCTGCGCTCCGCGCTGATCCAGAGCGCACTCTTGTTGGAGCCAGCGAATTGGTGAGGCGTAAGGCGTAAGGGGTAAGGGGTTCTCGTCGATACGTCGATCTATCTCCCCTCGAAGACTAGCCACTTCGGCGGAGAGTTCGGCTGTGCGGGAGGGAGCTTCGCCGCGCCAGAAGGGAATGTTGGGCGGCGCTCCGTGGGCGTCTTCCACCCGCACCTTGCCCATCTCCACGCCCTTAATCCGCCAGGACGTATTCCCCAGCAACATGATGTC
>JBKKBS010000209.1:0-5501 GCA_046713815.1 Tepidiformaceae bacterium | reverse complement strand
ATCTTGGGAAGGAAGCAGGGGCTCCGGGGCCGCTGCCAGAACTCTTGCGCGTCCTTTGCTCACGGCTCGAGGCGCACCCAACGCTGAAGGCGCGCATCATTGAGGCCGTTGACCGGCGGCAGTTACCCGTCGACAAGACTTTAGCTTGGTACGTCGCTCGCTGGACTTTGGCTGCCGCCATGCGCGGGCGCCCGCAGGTCCTGGCGGATCTGCTGGCCACCGCGGGGCGGGCTGCAGGAACCTACCGTGAGTTGCGCACGCGACGCAGGCTGCTGGCGATCGCAGACTCACCAGCCGCGCACGGAGAAGTACCCACGTGACCGCCGCCTAACGAACGCTGAAGCAGACGAAGGGTTTATTGATTTGTGATGGCTGCGCCATCACTCTTATATGGCCCCTTCGCGGCTTAGCTGGAGCGTTAGGCCGCGCTATCCATCCGCTGAGAAGGGTTCTTCACTAGCAATTAAATCTGCCGTAACCGCGCAGATCATGATCGATCGAGTCGCATCGAAGACATCGTTCTGAACGATCACTTTGACTGCACCTCATGCATTCCTAGACGTGCGAGCAATTCATTGTCGATCCGCTTCGCGCCCACTCATTTGATTCGATGTCATCCGCCCGTGCTAAGTCGGGCGGCTGAGGTTCACTGGCTACCGCCGGCTATCGCAGGTTGCAGACGCGGGCGGCTTCGTAAGGCGGAAACGGCCTGCATCGCAGGCCGTTTCGATTTTCGTCGGTTCAGCAGATGGGGTCCGTGTCGACCGGGTTGCCGAACGGTGCCCCCATGGGCACGTTAAAGCGGACCTTGTACTCCACCGCAGGCTCCGCTGAAACGACCGTCGCTTTGTGCACCTCGCCAGCCACCTCGTAGTAAGTCTTTCCTGCAGGCTCGTTGGGGCCGTAGACAACTGACGTGCATCCGGTCTTCGTGTCATACCGCGTGATCATCACCGCGCCTGCGTCGACGATCGCAAAGGAGGGACCCGGATGTGTGTGCCAGCCGCCTCCACCACCGGACTGAGTGACCAGCCGCTGAACGGCCATGTCCGCTGTGACATGCGACCGAAGCATGACGTCCGGGTTCTGATTGATGAAGTACGGCGCCAGGCTGGCGCGCGCGGTGAAGGGCTCGGGCAGCGCCGTAAGACCGACAACTACGCCCGCCGCTGCATTTGGTGCTCCCGTGCGCGTGAGGTCTGCACCGCTCGCAGGCGAGGTTGCGTGATCGCTACAGGCCGCGCAGAGCATTCCCGCGCATACGATCCGCACGGCTTTCAGGATTGGGTTGGCTATCATGGTTAAGCTCCTGGTCAGAAAGGTGTTTTGATTTAGGTCCGCCCGTCGGTCGGTCCCACTCCCCGCGCTCCCCGGCAGCACACTTTGCTGGCTGGGAGCCTGGGGCGCTCCTATATTGCGCGGAGCGCGTCGTCTGTTCGTCGCGCGCGCGTCGTATCTGCGCGGTACGCTCCCCGTGATGCAACGCTTCCCTCGGTGATCAGCGGACGCGCGACATCCATGTTCCTACTTCAGCTCTTCGGCGGCGCCAGCCTCAGGGACGGATCCCGGCTCCTGAGCGGGCGCGCCGTCCAGCGTCGACGCCTTGCCTTCCTGGCCATCCTTGCCCTTGAGCATCCGCGTGCCGTGGGGCGTGACAAGCTGATTGCCTGGCTCTGGCCGGATACTGACACCGAGCGCGCCCGCCACCTCCTGCGCGATTCCTTGTACCTGCTGCGCAATGCTCTGGGTGAAGACGCGCTGTCGAGCGTAGGAGACGAGCTGCACCTGAACCCACAACTCCTGCGCTGTGACACTTGGGAGTTTGAGGAGGCAATCGCGGAGGGGCGGTTAGAAGCGGCGATACTGACGTATACCGGTCCGTTGCTCGATGGCTTTCACCCGGCCGGTGCGCCCGAACTCGAGCACTGGATCAATGCGCAGCGGGAGCGTCTCGCCCGCGCGTATGCGCAGGCGCTCGAGCAGTTGGCGGAGAAGGCGAGCGCCGGTACCGATCTCAAGGCCGCAGTTGGGTGGTGGCGGCGTCTGGCCGCGCACGACCCCTACAACGCCCGCGTTACGCTCGGGCTGATGGGTGCGCTCGAGGCGGTCGGTGACCGGGCGGGCGCCCTCCAACAGGCGCGTATTCATGGTGTGCTGCTAGAGCAGGAGTTCGAAGCCGAGCCGGATCCTGAGGTCGGCGCGCTGGCCGAGCGGTTGCGCAACGCGACGGTGGTTCGTGCCGGATTGCCGGCGGTATCTACCGAGAGTCGCCAAGCGGAGCATACCGCGGCGGACGATGCGCGGATGGAGACGACGAAAACGCTCCCGCCGGCCGACGCCGGTGACGCTTCCGGTGCGGTGTTGGCTCAGGCGCCAGAACCCACGTTGCCGCGCCGTCGATTCCCCGCCCGAGCGTGGTTCCTGCCGATCGCCGTGGTTGCAGGAGTGGGGCTCACGGCCGTGGTTTCGGCAATCCTGCTCCTTCCGGTGACGAAGGTTCACTCTGGTGCGGTTCGAGAGGCGGCAGCGCGTAGCCCGAGGGCGATTGCGGTGCTCCCCTGCGTTAACCTGAGCGGAGATCCGGAACAGGAGTACTTCAGTGATGGGCTAACCGAGGAGCTGACCGCCGTCCTCGCGGCCGTGCACTCGCTTCGAGTGGTGGCTCGTACGTCCGCATTCGCGTTCAAGGGTGGCGACCGTGATATCCGGCAGATCGGGAACACGCTCAACGTGGGCACCATTTTGGAATGCAGCGTGCGTCGAGGGGGAGGGCGGGGGCGGGTGACTGCGCAGCTCATCAACGCCGCGGACGGCTTTCACTTGTGGACCGAAACCTACGAGCGCGAGGGAACGGACGTCTTTGCCATACAGACCGATCTGGCGCTGCGGATTGCCGGTGCGCTTGAGGCCGAGCTGACGCCGGTAGAGCGGGCCCGTTTGACACGTCGGCCAACAGTGAGCCCGGAAGCACACTCTCTGTATCAGAAAGGTCGCTACTTCTGGAATCAGCGCACCGCTAGTGGCTACGCGCGGGCGATCGGGTACTACCAGAGGGCGATAAGGGCCGACCCAAGCTATGCCGAGGCCTACGCCGGCCTGGCCACCGTTTACTCGATGCAGGGCATCATCAACCTCCTCACACCGGATCAGGCCCGCGAGCAAACAAGAGTGAACGCCCTCAAAGCGCTCGAGCTCGATCCCGGTCTGGCCGAGGCGCATACCGTTCTGGGCGGATATTATCAGGCTCACGTTTGGGACTCGGAGGCAGCCGAACGCGAGCACCTGCGAGCTCTCGAGCTGAACCCGAACTCCTCGACCGCGCACTTCTGGTACGGCAATTATCTCACGTCCATGCATCGCTTTGAGGAGGCGATCGCGCATAAGAGGAAGGCGGTCGAGCTGGATCCGCTTTCCTCACAGCTGAGTTGGGCTCTAGGCGTCACATTCCTGGCGGCCAACCGGCCCGACGAAGCACTCGTGCACTTCCAAAACGCCGTCGAGTTGGATTCGCTGTACACCCCGGCTCAAGCAGGCATCGGTGCCGTTTTCGAAGCGAGGGGTCAGCTCGAAGAGGCCGTCCGCGTATATCAGCGAACAGACAGGGTCGGCCTCGCCCGCGCTCTCGGGCTCCTCGGTCGCAAGGACGAGGCCCGCAAGATACTCCGCGAGCTCCAGGCAGACGCTGCGCGGACAGGAGTCTACGCACCCTGGGTCGCCACTGTGTTTCCCGCCGTCGGCGAAATCGATGGCGCGATCGACTGGCTCGAGCACTCCTACCGGGAGAGGCACCCGGCGCTCCGGTTCATGGGCGGCCCCGGGTTCGACACCCTCGAGCGTGATCCGCGCTTCCGCGATCTGCGACGCCGCATTGGCCTGCCGCCGTGAGCCGCAGATTCGCGGGTGCCTCGTTGATCGTCACCTCCGCTGGCACGACCGATATCCCATCTGCGCCAGTACACCTGCGTTTCCGGAATGGATCGTCCCCATCCGCGGCGACTGCAAGGTACAATATTGCGTCAGCTTCAAGGGTGCGACTCGATTGACGTGGATTCTCACCGCACGCGAGGCGAGACCATTTCGGTTACCTCAATCACAAGCGTGTGGTCGCCGAGATGGAAGAGGAAGTCGGGTGACTCGCCGGCACCAGCATGTGCGAGGCACTGACTTGCACGGAGCCGCGAAGAGCGGCTGACGCCGACCAGCAACCCTGGCAGTTCGCGATCTAGCACCCTGTCGTCCGCTCGATCGCCGCCTGGCATAGTGCTGCCAATCACCAAGCCCGGTAGCACGTTCACCGCCGCCGTGTGGTCGATGTCGCCAGCGCGGGGGACATTCTCGCAACCCTTTACGGCAAAGAACCGAAGCTAGCGCGGTACAGACCCAAAAAAGCGAACGAAGTCTGGTTGCTCGTTGTTTGTGACCTGTTTTCTGAAGGCCTATTCATCGATCCGCCGACGGAGCGAGCGTCTTTCGTAATCCGAAGCGGGTTTGACCGCGTCTTTTGCCTTGAATGGACGGGCGCACGCGCGGTTGAAATACCGCTTGATACACCACGGACGACTGACCGTGGACCACGATCACTGCACACCGCTCCGGATGTGGTACGAGCCTGCTCCCGCGCTGCCAGATCCGACCCCCGCCCCGTTGCCTCCTCCTCGGTCTCGGATAGCAGCCCCCACACCGATGACTCGGCTGTCGGCGACAACACTGAGGTAGCGGCGCTCCGTACAACCGGAGGCAAGGTTTCTCGCTTGGGGTCGGAACTGCGGATTCAACTCCTGAATGGGCGGACCGCCGTTTTCAAAGACGATTCGACTGAAGGACTGAGTTTCGCCTTGCCTCGGTACGCCGGCTACCTCAAGGCAATTCGTTCCCATGTCCTTCACATACTTCAATACGAAGGATCGGGCGCCTACCTGATCGTCGACGACTCCACCGGTGATTCAACAATCGTATTCAGTAAGCCAATCGCGTCGCCCGATGGGAAACGGTTCGTCCTTACTTCGCTGGACCTCATCGCGGGTCATAATGCGAACATGATTGAAGTCCGGCGCGTGGTTGGGCGAAAGCCCGAAAAAGAGTTCTCTTACGACACGGACACCAGCGATGAACCCTGGGGACCTTCCGATGCGGTGTGGCGTGACTCAGCCACCATGGATTTCATCAAAAATTCGAGCATAGATCCGAGCGAACCCTATATCAAAACGCCGGGACGCTTAATCCGGATCGGCACCACGTGGACTCCATCAGAGTTGTCTCGCTGATGCCTAACGAACGTTGCAGCTGACAGGCACTTCTGGATTGCGCGCTGCGCGCGCATTGTTAGATGTGCTTGCAGCTGAACTAAGGCGTTAGGCATACCTCACACCTTACGTAGTCATCGATGCCTCAGTCTCCGTTGCGGCTCATTCGTCGGTCAGCGGAGTACATCGAAGAGGCCAAAGCCTTCGACGTGCCGCAGGGGCTCCGTGGCATGTATGTGCTTTATCGGAGACGACGGA
>JBKKBS010000208.1:0-4472 GCA_046713815.1 Tepidiformaceae bacterium | reverse complement strand
CCATGGCCTCTACCTCTCCCGGGCGGCGGTCGGCATAGGCCATGAGCCAGCGGTAGGCGAGCTGGAGGGGGCGTTGGTGCTGCTCAATCCGGACCGGCGACGGCATGTAGACCACTCCCTCAATGAGTTCCACGCGCTCCAGCCCCTCGCAGTCGCTGTAAAGGGCATGGAACCGCTCGCGCGACATGACAGCGCCGTTCTCCAGTTCCATCGGTACCACGGCTCGCTCCGCCATCGTCGGCCTCCCTTCCCAGTATAAGCCGTAACGGCATGGCAGCCACGCAGACGTGGGCCAGTAAGTCGACCGGCCCCAGCTCGCATTCGCGTCTCCCCCTCTCCACGAGCCCGTAGAGAGGCAGAATCCCTACCCGGCGGTTCGCTCTACACCTCCCGGAATTCGCCCTCCACCGTGCTCTCCTCCGCGGGACCAGTCCCCTCTTGGGACGCGTCGCCGCCCGTGCCATCGGGACTCGGGCCGCCGGCGGCATCGCCGCCCGCCGCGCCGTAGACGGCTTCGCCGATCTTCTGCATCGCCGCCGACAGCTCGTTCAGCGCGCTCTCGATGCGGCCGTGGTCGTCCGCCGCCAGCGCCTCGCGCAGTGTCGCGACCTTGCCCTCTACCTCCGTTTTCAGCGCCTCATCGATCTTGTCCGCGTTATCACGCAGCGTGCGCTCCGCCTGGTAGGCGGTCGAGTCGGCCACGTTCTTGAGCTCGACCAGCTCGCGCCGCTTCCGGTCCTCGTCCGCGTGTACCTCCGCGTCACGCTGCATGCGCTCGATCTCGTCCTTCGAAAGCCCGCTCGACGCCTGGATCGTGATCTTCTGCTCGCGGCCCGTGCCCTTGTCCTTTGCGTGCACGCTCACGATGCCGTTCGCATCGATATCGAACGTGACCTCCACCTGCGGCACCCCGCGCGGCGCCGGCAGCAGCCCGTCGAGGATGAAACGCCCGAGCGACTTGTTGTCCGTCGCCATCGGCCGTTCGCCCTGCAGGACCACGATCTCGACGCTCGGCTGGTTGTCCGCCGCCGTGCTGAAGACCTGGCTCTTGGCCGTCGGGATGGTCGTGTTGCGCGTGATGATCGGCGTCGCCACGCCGCCCAGCGTCTCGATGCCCAGCGTCAGCGGCGTCACGTCGAGGAGGAGGACATCCTTCACCTCACCCTTGAGCACGCCCGCCTGGATGGCCGCGCCGACCGCGACCACCTCGTCCGGGTTGACGCCCTTGTGGGGCTCCTTCCCGAAGAAGTCGTTCACGACCTTCTGCACCGACGGCATGCGCGTCTGGCCACCGACGAGCACCACCTCGTCGATGTCGCCGGGCTTCTTGCCCGCGTCGTCGAGCGCCTTCTTCACCGGCTCGAGCGTGCCCGTGAGCAAGTCGCCCACCAGTTGCTCCAGCTTCGCCCGCGTGAGCGTGACGTTCAGGTGCTTCGGGCCGCTCGCGTCGGCCGTGATGAACGGCAGGTTGATGTCCGTCTGCATGGCGCTCGAGAGCTCGATCTTCGCCTTCTCCGCCTCGGCCTTGAGCCGTTGGAGCGCCTGCCGGTCCTGGCGCAGGTCGATCCCCTCGGACTTCTTGAACTCGTCGATCAGCCAGTCGATCACTCGCTGATCGAAGTCGTCACCGCCGAGGTGCGTGTCACCGTTCGTGCTCAACACCTGGAAGGTGCCTTCGCCCAGCTCCAGGATCGAGATGTCGAACGTGCCCCCGCCGAGGTCGTAGACGGCGATCAGCTCGTCGCCCTTCTTCTCCAGCCCGTACGCCAGCGACGCGGCCGTCGGTTCGTTGATGATGCGCAGCACTTCGAGGCCCGCGATCCGGCCCGCGTCCTTCGTCGCCTGCCGCTGGGCGTCGTTGAAGTACGCCGGCACGGTGATCACGGCCTCGCGCACGGGCTCACCGAGGTACGCCTCCGCGTCCACCTTCAGCTTCTGCAGGATCATCGCGCTGATCTCCGGCGGGCTGTACGCGGTGCCGCCCAGCGTCACGGACGCGTCTCCGTTCGCCGCCTTCCCGACCGAATACGGCACGAGCTTCAGGTCGCGCTGCACCTCCGGGTCGTCGAGCTTGCGCCCCATGAAGCGCTTGATCGAGAACACCGTGTTCTCCGGGTTCGTGACCGCCTGGCGCTTCGCCACCTGCCCCACGAGGCGCTCGCCACCCTTCGTCACCGCCACCACGGACGGCGTCGTGCGCGCACCCTCCGCGTTCGGGATGACGACCGGCTCGCCCGCCTCCATCACCGCCATGCAACTGTTCGTCGTTCCAAGATCAATTCCAAGTACTTTTGCCATGTCGCAAGCTCCTGATTTGCAATTTGCAGTTGTCAATTTCCAATTGGTGCCTCCACACTCGCGCCTAATTGGAAATGGAAAATGGGAAATGGGAAATTACCCAGATCCATCGCCCACCATCACCATCGCCGGGCGGATCACCTTGTCGCCCAGCGCGTAGCCCTTCTGTACGACCTGCAGCACCTTCCCCTCCGGGCCGGGCTGCCGTCCGATCGCTTCGTGGCGCGACGGGTCGAACTGCGCGTCCGCCGCCTCCACTTCGTGCACGTTCATCGCCTCCAGCAGACGTGCGAACTTCTGGTGGATGGCAACTACGCCCTGCACCCAGTTCAGTCCCGCCAGACCCGCGTCCACATTCGTCACCGCCCGTTCGAGGTCGTCAAAGATGGGCAGCAGGTTGATCACCAGCGCCGCGCTCACCAGCCGCGAGCTTTCGCTCCGGTCCTGGTCCACGCGCCGCTTGTAGTTGACGTAGTCCGCCGTCGCCCGCTGCCAGTTCTTGTAGTACTGCTCCGACTTCTCGCGCAGCTCCGCCAGCTCCGCGCCGACCGTTCCCGGAGTCTCGTCTCCGGTGGCAGCAATGCCTTGCATCTCGTCGTCGGTTGTTTCCGTCATCGTCCCTCCGGTCTCATTTCCGATTTCCAATTTCCGATTTCCAATTTGGCGAACGACGCCCGCTCAATTGGAAATTGACAATTGCAAATTGGAAATCACTCGGCGCCCTCGCCGTACAACTTCCGCATCAGCTCGCTCAACACGTCGCTCACGTAGCGCACATGGGCGACGCTTTCCCCGTAGGCCATGCGCGTCGGGCCAAGCACGCCCACGACGCCGCCCGCGCCCCCGGGACGCCCGTAGCGCGCCAGCACGAAGCTCATGTCCTGGTATGGTCCCTCGCGGTTCTCGTCGCCAATGACAATCGCCACGCCGCCTTCATCGACCGTCGGGATCGCGTCCCGCAGCCGCCGTTCATCGACCGCTTCGAGCGTGTCGAGCATGCGGTCCGCCTCGCCAAACTCCGGCTGCTTCAGCAGCTCGCGCACGCCCTCGACGACCGGCTCCTCGAGCGCCGCCGCCTGCTCCCGCAGCAGCATCTCCGTCACCGCCGCGACGACCACCGTCTCCACCTGTCCCGCCGGCCCTTCCGCGGAAGGAGGCAACTGCGCTGCCATCTTGCCGCCGAAGTCCGCGTTCAGGCGTGCCGCCAGCCGCCCCAGCGCCTCCTGGTGCACCGTCACCGGGAACTCCAGCACTCGCTGGTGCACTTGCGCATCGCCCGTCACGACGACGAGCAGCGCGCGGTTCTCCGACAGCTCGACGAGCTGGATCTGCTTGAGCCGCACCTCCACGGTGCGCGGCTGGGTGACCAGCGCGACTGTGTGGAGCGCGTTCGCGAGCACGCTCGCCGCCAGCCCCGCCCACTGCTCGAGGTCGCGCGCGCCCTGGTGGAACTGGTGCAGGATGGTCATCTGCTCCTGCTGCGACAGCTCGCGGTCGCGCATCAGCGAGGAGACGTAGTAGCGGTAGCCCTGGTTGCTGGGGATGCGCCCCGCGCTCGTATGCGGGTGCGTGATCATCCGTTCTTCCTCGAGCGCCGCCATCTCGTTGCGCACGGTCGCGCTCGAAAGGCCGAGCGCATGGCGCGCCACGAGCGCCTGTGAGCCCACAGGCACAGCGCTCTCGACGAAGTCATCGACGATAAACGCAAGGATTCGCGACCGGCGCTCTGACAACACCATTATCAACCCTATCCTACCCGATTGGCACTCCCCCGACAAGAGTGCTAACCGCGTCAGATCGAGTGTAGCACGATGGGCTGAGCGAGTCGTGCTCGAGCCGTGGTTTACAGAACAAATGTTTCCTAGCTACAGATGATGCGCTAGACTCTCGGTGTGGACACCGTGCGCGCCCGCGACCGAGCGACCGTTTCTCGCAGCATGCAGAGGGTAAGGTCGACGGACACCAGCCCGGAAATCGCCTTGCGGAGGCGGCTCTGGGCGGCTGGGTTTCGGTATCGCCTTCGCTCGCGCTTGCCCGGCAAGCCCGATCTAGTCCTGCCCCGATTTCGCACCGCGATCTTCGTCGATGGAGACTTTTGGCACGGCCGCCAATGGCAACTACGAGGCTTCCGGTCACTGGAGCATCAGATGCTGGGGGTCAACAATTCCGACTAC
>JBKKBS010000207.1:0-2712 GCA_046713815.1 Tepidiformaceae bacterium | reverse complement strand
TCGGGAGCGTCAGTTGTGTATAAGAGTCTGATCCGGGCCAGGTGGCGTACCTCGCCTAGCGCCTCTCGGGCTGCAGCGACCTCTTCGAGGGCAACGGCTAGAAGCCCTCCGCCAGCGTGAACTTCGTCACCGCGCACGACGGCTTCACCCTCCAGGACCTCGTTTCGTATAACGAAAAGCACAACGAAGCGAACGGCGAAGACAACCGTGACGGGAGCGACCACAACCTCAGTTGGAATTGCGGAGCGGAGGGCGAAACGCATGACCCGGAGGTGTTGGCTCTCCGTGCTCGCCAGGTCCGGAACTTTCTGACGACGATCCTCTGCTCCCAGGGCGTCCCCATGCTCCTTCACGGGGATGAGGTGGCGCGCACCCAGCGCGGCAACAACAACGTCTATTGCCAGGACAACGAGTTGAGCTGGCAACCCTGGCAGCTCACGCCTGCCCAGCGGGACATGCTCGCCTGGACGAAGCGCGTCATCCGCCTGCGCAAGGACCATCCCGTGCTCCGGCGGCGCGGGTTCTTCCGCGGTCGCCCCATTCGCGGCGCGGGCGTGAGGGACATCACCTGGCTGCGGCCCGATGGACGCGAAATGCAGGACCCCGATTGGAGCCGCCGCGACCTCCACTGCTTCGGCATCTACCTCGCCGGCGCGGCCGCGGACCTCTACGACGACGATGGCCAGCCCCTTGTCAGCGACTCGCTCCTCATCGCCTTCAACAATCGTGATCGGGCGCACGACTTTCGCCTCACCCCGCCCCCTGGCGATCAGCGCTGGGCGCTGGTGCTCGATACGGCACGCCCCGAGAAGGAGGACGGATCGGAGTGGTTCCGGGGTGGCCGCCGCTTCCACATGGAGCCGCGTTCGATGGCCGTGTTCCGTCACACTACCGTCGCTCACCCCCTCACCGCCGAGAACACAACCCGCAATTCGGCGGGATGACCGGGGGTCTCCGCTCCGCGGCAGGCAGCATTCACCGCTGTCGGCCCAGGATCGCGACCGGGAACCGTCCAAACATGGACGCGCAGTCGCCGGTTGTCACGTCCCCGCCAAGGAGGAGGTCCTTCCATCCGCCGCCATCGAGATGGACGCGCGTTCCCTCCCATGCGGTGTTTGGGATGCGCCCAGGCGCCTTCAGCAGCCCGAACACCAGGCGGGGCACGACCACGACCTCTTCCTCCTGGCTGTGGCGTCGCGCAAAGGCGAACACGCGCTCGGATTGAGGGCCATCGACCACAATCGGCTCATATGCGCCCTCCGCGAGCACCGGCCGGTGCTCGCGTCGCAGTTCCAGCAGGCGCCGCGTCAGCCACAGGCGGACGGTCGGCGAGGTGATCGCCTCTTCTGGTGGTTCCGCGCCTAACGCGGCCAGCTGGGACTCGTTCGACGCGAAGTCGACAGGGCGACGGTTGTCCGGGTCTGTCAGGAGGAACCGTGGCAGCTCCATCCCCTGGTAGAAGTCTGGCACACCTGGCGCCGTCACCTTGAGCGTGAGCATCGCGAGCGCGTTCAACGCGCCCGCGGGCGAAATGCGATTGACCAGCCGGTCTAATCGTTGCAGGAAGGCGTCGCTCGAGCCGTGGCCGAGGATTATTCGGATGAACCCTTCCGTCGCCTGCTCGAACTTCATGTCCGGCTGAATCCAACTGGTGGCGAGCTTGGCCTCGCGCGTCGCCTTACGCGTGTGCTCCACGATGCGCTCCACAAAGTCCGCGGTCGCCTCACCCTCCCACGCCCCGACGAGCGTCTGGTAGACGTAATACTCGGTGTTCGGGTCGGGCGCGCTCTCCCCGTGGACGGTAGTCCGCGCATGCTGGTTGAGCCGCCGCCACGCCTGCACCTCGCGCCGCCAGGCGTCCGGGATTTCGGAAAGGACATGAAGCCGGGCACGAACATCCTCGCTCCGCTTCGTATCGTGCGTACTCGTCGCCGACATGGCCCCCGGCCATGCTCGCGCGCGCCGCTGGAGCCACGCATGTACCTCGCTCGCATCGCCACCGAAGCGCGAAGGGTCGCCGCCAACTTCGTTGAGGGAGATAAGCCGTGCGTAACGATAGAACGCCGTGTCTTCCACCCCCTTCGCCATGATCGGCCCGGTGAGCTGTTGGAACTTCCGGCGAAAGTGAACTCGGCGTTCCAATTCTTCATCGTCGACCTGCCCCTCGAAGAGGAGCACCTCTCGCAAGAAGTCGAGAGCGCCCTGCGCGAGGGTGCGGTCTCTGCGCGCCGCCTCGTCGACCGCGCGCCTAACGAACCGCGGGGCCTCCGCTTCTTGCTCGATATACGTGCGGTACACGGGAAAACAGGACATCACTCCCGTAATCGCCCTTTGGAGCGCCCGCAATGTGTGGTCCCGGTGCAGCCGGTTACGCTGGGCGATGCCGTGTAGCTGCCGGGCGAGTGCGTCCAGTTCGCCGCCAAACGCTCTCTCCGCCATGTGCAGCTTGGATTCGTACACTACGTCGTCGAAGCGTTGCCGCACTCCCGTCAATCCCTCGTAGGCGGCCGTCATCGCTGCCGCGCCGTCGGACTCCACGAAGAGACACTCCGTCTCTGCTGCGAACTCGTATCCCGTGGCGCCTTCGACCGGCCAGCGCAAGAGCCGTTCGCCATGCGCCAGGATCTTCTCCACATAGATCGGTACGTTGACGCCGCCAAGGCCCGCTGCCGCTTTGTCGAGCCGTCGCCGCAAGCGGCCCAGGTAGTCCCC
>JBKKBS010000206.1:0-5158 GCA_046713815.1 Tepidiformaceae bacterium | reverse complement strand
ACGATGTCGGCGTCGCTGGTCGTCCAGGCTTCCTTGAGGGCGAGGCCACGGCCCTTGATGGTGAGGACGAGCGCCTTCACCCCGTCCGGGTCGTCGCTCGCCAAGCGGCGGGCCAGCTCGCTCGTGCCGTCATTCGAGCCGTTGTCGGCGATGATCACGCGCCACGCGAACTGTGGATTTCGCGCAAAGAGGTCGAGTGTGCGCCGCACGCTGCCCTCGAGGACGGTGACCTCGTTGTAGCAAGGGATGACGACATCCACGCGAAGGCGATTACCAGAAACGCTGGACATGTGCGCCCGATTGTCGGATGAGCGCCGCGTGGACGCTACCGGCAGAGCAGCGCACACAAAAACGCCCGCCCGTGGCGGGCGGCGGTTGTTGGTGGACGTCAATCAGGCTTCGGAGCGCGAGACGAGGCGGGCGAGACGGCTTTTGGTGCGGTCCGCCTTTCCGGTGTGGATGGAGCCCGTCTTGGCTGCACGGTCCAGAGTGGAGAAGGCCGTGGTCAGCGCCGCTGCGACTTGCTTTTCGTCGCCGCCGCCGTCGACGACCTCGCGAAGCGAGCGCACGGCGGAACGTGCGGCCGTGCGGCGGGCGCGGTTGCGGTCGCGGCGCTTGAGAGACTGGTGCCAACGCTTGATGGCGGACTTGCTGTTAGCCATAGTGAGAACTGTTCCCGTGTTGTGGATTCGATCGATGCGAACCGTCAGCGTAGCGGGAGGGTCGAGAACACGCAAAAAGCGATCGGCCCCGCCGGCTCCCCTCGCGTTGGAGGGTGGCCCGAGACATGCAGGCCAACGCCTACTTGCAGGGGCTGGCAGCGCGTCGTATCCTGTCGGTGGCTGCTGCAAAGAAGAATGAACGAGCAGGCCAGCAGCGCACGATTTCTCAGCGGTTTCCCAAACACGCTTCCCAACGAGAACCCTTGAATAGCGAACCAATTACACCCGCGACCAGGCAGGTGCGGCGTCGGACGACGAAAGCCACGACTCCGCCCGCAGCAGAGCCCGAACTGAATGGTGACGGCGCACACAGCGACGTGCCCCTGGCATCAGCGCCAGCGGAGCCGACGCAGGCGCCAACGGACGATCGGCCCGATTCGCCCGTCACAGCCCGATCGGATAACGGCAATGCGGAGGTGAGCGAGCCCGGCAACGAACGCCCCCGCGAGCGCCGCTGGGAGGACCGCCGCCCGGCCCAGGGCCAGCGCCCCGTCCAGGGCCAACGACCGGGCCAGGGTGGCCAGGGCCAGGGCCGCCAGACCCGCGAACGGCGCTGGGAACCGCGCGAGAACCGCCAGCGTGACGGCGACCGCGATCTTGAATTCGACGAAGAGCACGAGGACACCGGCGACCGGCAACGCGACGATCGGCGGCCGCTCGGCCGCCCGCTCAACATCGCGGAACTTGAACACAAGAGCCGGGAAGATCTGATCGTGCTCTCCGAAGAGCTGGGTGTTGAAGGCGGGGGCGCGCTGCGCAAGCAGGACCTCATCTTCCGGCTCCTCCAGGTGCAGGCCGAGGCGCGTGGCAACGTATTCTCCGGCGGCTTCATTGAGATCAGCGACGACGGGAACTACGGCTTCCTGCGCGGCGAGAACATGCTCCCCGGCCCGCACGACATCTACGTGTCACAGTCCCAGCTGCGGCGTTTCGCGCTCCGGCCCGGTGACTACATTACCGGCCAGGTGCGGCACCCCAAAGACAACGAGAAATACTACGGCCTGCTGAAGGTCGAGACGGTCAACGGCATGGACCCGGAAGTGGCCAAACGCCGCCCGTACTTCGAAAACCTGACGGCCATCTTCCCGATCGAGCAGATGAAGCTGGAGACGACGCCGGACAACCTCACGCACCGGCTGATCGACCTTGTCGCGCCGATCGGGCGCGGGCAGCGCGGCCTCATCGTCTCGCCGCCGAAGGCCGGCAAGACGATGCTCCTGAAGAACATCGCCAACGGCATCTCCACGAACTACCCGGACGTGCACCTCATGGTCCTGCTCATCGGCGAGCGGCCAGAGGAAGTGACCGACATGCAGCGCAGCGTGCGGGGCGAAGTGGTCGCGAGCACGTTCGATGAACCAGTGGAAGACCACACGCGAGTGGCGGAGATGGCGCTGGAGCGGGCCAAGCGGCTCGTCGAGGGCGGCCAGGACGTGGTCATCATGCTCGACTCGATCACGCGTCTGACGCGTGCCTATAACCTCGCGCTCCCACCAAGCGGACGCACACTCTCGGGCGGTGTGGACCCGATCGCGCTATACCCGCCGAAGCGGCTCTTCGGTGCTGCGCGCAAGGCGGAGGAGGGTGGATCGCTGACGATCATCGCGACCTGCCTGGTCGATACCGGCAGCCGCATGGACGAAGTGGTGTTCGAAGAGTTCAAGGGTACGGGCAACCTGGAGCTGCGGCTCGATCGGCGCCTGAGCGAACGGCGGTTCTACCCGGCGATCGACATCGCGGCCAGCTCCACGCGCCGTGAAGAGCTGCTGCTCGACCAGAACACGCTCAAGGGCGTCTGGCTCGTGCGGCGCATGACCGCTATGATTTCGCAAAATTCGCCGAACCAGCTCGAGGCAGCGGAAAAGCTGCTCGAACGGTTGGCGCGGACGAGCACGAACGAAGAGTTTCTGGCGAGTCTCAGGACCGACCTATAGGGGGGCGGCGAACCCCTGGGGAATTGCGACCACGGCATCGGTGGAGACCGGATTAGCGCGTAAAGGAGGGGACGAGCAAGCTCAGGCGGTGCTCAACCTGCGAGGGCCGTTACGGCGCTCGCACAGATGTGCTTATGGGAACTGAGGGGACACGCGCGCGTTCACACGCGCATGCCAAGCGCCATGGCCGAATAACGGTCCACCTGCTGGTTATCGCGCTGGCTGCTCTCGCTGTCACCTTCGCCGCCCGCTACCCCACCACCTCCGGCGCCTCGGCCACCGTGCCGCCGCCAGCCTTCACCTTTTCGGGACTCTCCGGCGATTCGGAACCGCTCCAGGCGACGTATTTCCGCCCCGGGGCAAGCATCAGCACGCGCGAGAGCGTGCTCGCGATTGCCATCCGGGCCGATGCCTCCAGCGTGCGGGCGACCAGCGGGATGTCGCCAACGGCATCCTTCTCCGCGGGCGTTTCCGCGGCTGCGGCCGCCTCGGGCGAGCAGGGCGCGGGCGTGAAGCCGCTCGCGGATATCGTCGACCCGAAGCAGCCATACATCCTCTACGTGGTGCAGCCAGGGGACTCCGTCGGCCAAATCGCTTCGCGGCACGGCGTCAAGCTGGGGACGGTGCTGGACAACAACCCGACGATCGATGCGGACGGATTGATCCAACTCGGCCAGGAAGTCGTCGTCCCACGGAAGGACGGCATCCTCTACAAGGTCAGCCACGGCGACACGGTCGACTCGATCGTTAAGCAATACGACAACGTCGAGTCGACGACGGTGATCGATTACAAGCCAAACAGCATCGGCGACCCGAAGTCCCTGGAGCAGGGCCGGTTCCTGTTGCTCCCCGGCGCGACGCACAAGCCGCCTCCACCACCGCCTCCTCCGCCACCCGCACAGTCATCTGGCGGTGGCGGCAGTGGCGGCGGATCACCGCTCCCCGGCGGCTCCGGGCGGTTCAGCTTCCCGCTCGCGAATTGGCGCGCGATCAGCGACCCGTTTGGCGTGGGACGAGGCGCGGGACGCATCCACGAGGGTATCGACCTCGACCTGTACGGCTCCGGGCCGGTCACGATCTTCTCCGCCTGCTCGGGCGTTGTGAGCCGCGTGGAATACCTGACGTACAGCTACGGGTATCACGTAATCGTGGACTGTGGAGATGGCTGGACGACGCTCTACGCGCACATGTCGCAAATCAACGTGAGCCCGGGGCAACGGGTCGGGGCAGGATCATCCCTGGGCCTGAGCGGCGTCACCGGCTACACCACCGGACACCACCTGCACTTTGAGATTCGGACGTTCGGGGCCCCCGTGAACCCGGCCGTCTATCTGCCGTTCTGAGAGCGAGCGGACGGCCTCAGACCATCGAGAACAGTAAGTCGAAGTCGATTGAAACGCCGGGCAGCGCAACGCAAGCGAGCAGGCCGCCCGTGACCCTTTGCTCTGTGTACGAACCGTCCGCTTGCTTCACCCATGCCGTGAGCATTTTCTCATACGGATGGATCAGCCAGACCTCGAGGTCGGCACGCCGCTTGTACTCCGCAAGCTTTTCTGTAACGTCGTAGTCCGCCGTGGACTTAGACCAAACCTCGACTACGAGCGGTAGCGGCTCTTTGAAGACTTCGAGTGCCCGAGTCCCTTTCTGGGCATCCGCGTACCTGGCTTCGGCGACCAACACATCGGGTATGAAGTACGTAGTGTGTTGCCTAAACTCTCCTGGAATCAGCTCGCACACGATACTTGGCGCGATCTAGCTGGCTGCGGAGCATGTACGCGAGTTCCGTTTCTATCTCGTTATGCTCAGTCGTCATCGTGGGTTTCCGGCGCAGTTCACCACAGACCATTTCCCACTTTGAATCCGGGGCTTCCAACGCGAGCAGCTCATAGGTTGCTGGTGAAACTCCCATGGCATCTCCAATGTAATTCGGGCGCCTGCTAGAGCAGCGCGAAGAGGTCGTCAAGCGAGATCGTGACGGGAAGGGCGGCGCAGGTGATGGACCCCGACGTGAGGGCGCGTTCGAGGTAGGAGCCGTCTCCCTGCCTGACCCACGAGGTGAGCGTGTGCTCGTAGGGGTGGATGCGCCAAATCTCGAGGTCGCCGCGACGCTGATACTCGACCAGCTTCTCCTCGACATCGTATGCACCCGTAGATTTGGACCAGATCTCTACCACCAACGGGAGGGGTTCGGAGAACGTCTCCAGACCCCGGTCGCGAAGTTGCCGTTGCGCCAGCTGATGCGGAATGACCACGAGGTCTGGCACGTAATGGCTCCCGCCCGCGAGTGCGACGCGTCCGCCCTCCTGTCCCACCTGAAACTCGGAAAACGGCAACTGGCGCTGGATCTCGAAGTGAAGCCACCGTCCCGCTGTGTTGTGGGCGGATGTCATGGGCGGCTTCTGCCGAAGGCGACCGCAAACGAGCTCCCAAGTGGCATCATCATCCTCCAGAGCAACTCGTTCGTACGTAGCGACGGAAACGACCATTCAACGACCTCCAACA
>JBKKBS010000205.1:0-5308 GCA_046713815.1 Tepidiformaceae bacterium | reverse complement strand
CCCAGGCATCCCGCTCGACGGGCGCCGGTGCTCGCCTGGCAACGGAGCGGGAGCTTCCGCGTCGCGACCCCGCATCGCCGCCGAAGTAGGAAAGCTATGTTGCGTACGCTGATGCTCCTCGGGGTCGCACTTCTCGTCTCTGGCTTCGTGGTGAACGGTTATCTGGTTTCTGATCATCGGCTGGTTCCTGCTCGGCGCGTCCCAGTCGGAGCTGCGGGCGTCAAGCTGGAGTCGTCCTCGGCAAGCTTCACGCCGGTGAGGCAATGACAACCGCGTTTGCGACGACCCAGCCCGGCCAATCGATCCTCTCAGTGGTGGACCATCAAGTGGCGGGGCGGGAGCGTGCGGTGGTGGTGGTTCTCGGTGGCCGCGCCATGGCATCGTCACCGTCTCAGACGCCTGGCGAGGGGTGGGGGACACCCGAATTCTGGCGATCATGACCCCGCGCGAAAAGGCCTCGACCGTCAGCCTGACCACCAGCCCGCTCGAATTCCTCTCGCTGCTCGGGGAGCGAAGTTTGAACCAGCTCCCGGTGATTGCCGATGGGCAAATGGTCGGCATGGTCACGCGCTTGAGCTCTCGACCGCATCCAGGTCGCCGGAGTGCTCGCGCCCCCAAGCCGGGTCCTTACCCTGCTAGGGGCCATAGGTCCACTTTATCGCGAAACGCGCGGCGAACGGACGGTCGCCTGTGCGGCTCGGCCCGATATTGCTCGGAGAATGCAAGAGCGGCACCCGCAGGCTGTTCACTCCTACGCGCCGGTTCGGCGCCGCGTTGAAGAGGTGCGAGTTCCAACTTGGGGCCTGGCACGCTCGCCACTCTCGGATTGATCGTGGGCTGAACTCCGGGACGGAGTTGCGCTTCGCCCGCATGGGTGCTGTCGGTCCGTCATTACGGCCCATCGGACGCGGTACAGCGGGCCGGACGTACCTGCCCACGCGGGGTAGTCTGATGCAAGCTGGCGTGAGATGCGTGGTAGCGAATCCGACGACGACCGAAGGCAGGATCTATCGCAACTGGTTGCCGAACTCAAGAGTTCGGGCCTCTTCGGATGCGATCCCGGTCTCATCGAGGCGCGCCAGACGCACGCATCGATCGTCTTCCTCACGCCCACTGACGCCTACAAGCTCAAGAAGCCTGTTGACCTGGGGTTCTTGGACTACTCAACTCCTCGCAGGCGAGCCCTCATGGCGAGACGAGAAATCGATCTCAACCGTCGGCTGGCGCCTTCGGTCTACCTCGGCGTGAAACGACTGGTGCGGGCGCCTTGCGGTAGCCTCGCCTTCGGTGACCGCGGCCCGGCGATCGACTATCTGGTACACATGCGTCGGCTTCCGGATGAAAGCTCGCTAGCTGCGCGGCTGGCGTCCGGCGCGGCTGGCGAGGTGGAAGTCCGGACCGTGGCGCGGCGCCTTGCCCTGTTCCATGCGCGCGCGGCCCCAGCCCCGGGACGTTACGGCGGTGCCGCACTCCTCTGGCGTAACGCCCGTGAAAATCTGGCCAGCCTCGATTCTCCCTCGGGCCGCCTGCTGACCCGGCCGATGGGCGAGGAGGTTGGCGCATTCATGCGGGACTTCCTTCGCAGTCGGAAGGCGGCGCTCGCGGCCCGTGTGGCCGCGGGAAAGATCAGGGATGGCCACGGGGACCTTCGGTGTGAGCACGTCTATTTCGAGGGCGAAGCGATCCAGATCATCGACTGCATTGAATTCGGCTCGCGCTTCCGCTTCGGCGATGTCGGGCTCGACCTCGCTTTCCTGGCAATGGACATCGCAACGTCTGGGTTCGCTCCCCTGGCCCGCGCCCTGGTCGACGAGTATGAGCTTGCCAGTGGCGACGACCTCGCCGCCTGGATGCCGTTCTACACAGCCTACCGGGCAACGGTGCGGTGCAAGGTGGCGCTAGTGCGGGCCGCGGACCCGGAGTTCAGCGTGGCGGAACGCGGTGCCGCCCGCCTGGAAGCGGCACGATACCTGTATGCCGCGCTTCGCTTTTGTCGGGGCGACGAAAAGCCTTGGTTAGTCGTCGTCGGGGGCCTCACCGGTACCGGCAAGACGACGGTGGCGCGCCTGCTCTCGGCCGTGCTGCCCGCGAGCGTGATCAGCGCGGACGAGACGCGCAAACGGATCGCTGGCCTCGGTCCAAACGTGCACCGCTATTTGCCCGCCGACGAAGGATTGTACTCGCCTGAGATGAACCGAGCCGTCTACCAACGGATTGCCGAGCGGACGGAGGCCGCGCTCGACCGGGGCCAGTGGGCGATCCTCGACGCGACCTACCGCCGGCGGGCCGACCGCGAAGCCTTGCGAGAGCTGACCCGACGTCTCGGCGCGAGACCTCTCTTCGTGGAATGCGCCGCTCCCGAGGACGTTGTGCGGGCGCGGCTGGCGAGCAGGAAGGCTCGCGGAGGCGACCCGTGGTCAGACGGGAGGTGGGAAACCTACCGTTCGCAGCGCGCCTTGATTGAACCGCTCTCCGGGCGGGAGCACTCCGACTCTGTGGTGCTCCCCACCGAACTGGGCTGGATGGAACAGGCGAACCTGGTACTGCAAAGGCTCGCATACACGTGAGCCGTGTTGCGCGGTGGGTCGATGGGATCCGATGCCGTCCGACGTTTTAACCGCTGTCGATTCCCGCTGGGAGACGGCATGCTGTAGGCTGCCGTGCCGCGTCCCGGTAAGCCTTGGCCTCGGTCGCAACTTGTTGAACCGTGCACCAGGGTCTTGCTTCTCTGGCTTGATCTTGCAGGTCGTAGAGGTGGCAACCGATCGATGCGCCCCGGCCCGAGGGCCTCGAACGCGGCGGCGGCTTCGCCGTCCAGTGCCGCTGGAGTTCAATGGGATCTCAGGCCTTTCGTACGCCCGGCATCGATCCAAGCGTGCCCTAGCGTGCCCTTTAGCTCCTCTGTAGGATCACTTTCAAGGCCCCAGTCGTTGCAGCGTTCCCAAAGGTCTCGTAGGCCTTTTGAATTTCAGGCAATTTGAAGTGGTGGCTGATGAGAGCATGTGGTTGGATTTTCCCCGACATGACCATCTTGAGTAGTACCGGGACGGTAGAGGTGTCCACTAATCTGGTGGTCAGGACAATATTGTGAGACCACAGCCGTTCCATGTGGAGCTCTACGCTGCTCCCGTGCACCCCGATGTTTGCCAAACGTCCGCCGGCGGTGACGATATCTTGACAAATTTCCAAAGGTTGTGGGAAGACCCACAGCTTCGATCGCTACGTCTACGCCTCTGCCTGCGGTCAGCTTGGAGACCACCTGCGCCGCCTTGCCATCCGTGCTATTCACCGTCCTGGTTGCGCCCATTTTCTTGGCCACTTCGAGGCGGTTATCGTCCAGATCGATCACGATTATTTCAGACGGAGAGTAGAGTTGGGCGGTGAGGAGGGCAGCGAGCCCGATTGGCCCTGAACCGACGATTGCTACGGTGTCACCCGGCTTGACCTGACCATTCAACACGCCGCACTCATAGCCCGTGGGCAGAATGTCGCTCAGCAACACCATCGTTTCTTCATCGACGCCTTCGGGAATCTCATAGAGGCTCATGTCCGCATGCGGAATTCTGACATACTCCGCCTGAGTCCCATCGATTGTGTTTCCCAGGACCCAGCCACCGGTCTTGCAGTGAGAGTACATCGCCCGCCTGCAGTACTCGCACGCGCCGCAAGCGGTTATGCAGGAGATGAGAGCCCGGTCTCCGACCTTGAATCTCGAGACTCCTGCGCCGACTTCCACGACAGTGCCGGTACCTTCGTGACCGAGGACCCGGCCATCAGTAACGGTGGGCACATCCCCTTTGAGAATATGCAAATCTGTACCGCAGATCGTCGTCTTTTGAACCTGCACTATCACATCTGTAGGATTCTCGACATGAGGCATGGGCTTGTTCTCCCATGCAGACCGGCCCGGTCCATGGTAGACAAGAGCTTTCATGTCACTGACAGAAGCGTTTCTTGATGACTGTTGTAGCTTCGTTACCACCATACTCTCCTTCAGGGTTGACGAAATCGTTACCGCCATCCGTCCCAAGACTGGTGGCACCGTTCCCGGTGGATCCGCACCGAGCCGAGAGCATGGCGGCTGTCTTCCCTGCCGGCAGTCTGCGCCGCCCGGGCGGCGGTACACACTGCCAAAAGGGTACAAGATCGGCGACCGTTAGGCCCTGGGAGCCGTTTGTCGAAGCCGGCCCACGCGGGACGACATCGACGTGTTCGGGTGAGTGGCGGTTGTCGAGGGTGGGCGGGGAGCACGATTCGACGCTCCTACGGCAAGCTCGAGCTTGCGCGTTCAAATTGCCGGTTCCCGCCCCGATTCGGCTGCGATCCGGCTGACCACGACCGTGACGCTAGTGCCGTTGTGTTGGCGGTTGGCAGTTCCTCTGTGTGTGCCCATCGCCGTAGCCACTCTGCGCAACTACCTGAGCCGCTGGATGGGCTTCTCAAGTCGCACCTTCTGGGTGCATTGGGCGCGGCTTTTGCCGACGAGTGCGGAATCACTACACCGACGTCGATGCCGACTCCTGATCGAGCGACGAATACATCTCCTCTTCCTGAGCAACGTTGAGCCGCAAGACACATGCAACGCATAGAGCATGCGCGTGAGATCAACTAGATCCGCGGCATCGGGTCCCAGCGGGCTGAGCATCTCGGCCAACTGCTCGAACCCGTGGGCGAGGTGAAGATCTCCTGACGGGTGCGGCTCATGGCCGCAAGCGGGTCGTCACCCTGCATGGTTGCGGCGATTCCTGTGTACACCTGTCGTTCGTCAGCGCGTTCATGAGCGAGCAACTCGCGTACTGTATTTCGCGCGGCGGTGAGATGTGAGCCGATCTCGGAGGGCGGGATCTCGTGTATCGAATCGGCAAGCTCTCGCAGCGAGTCAATGCGGGGCAGCAGAAGGCGGTGCTCCTGGCGGAGTGCGTTGGCCGTTTCGAAGGGAAGGGACGGTCGGGCCGGCTTCCGTCCGCCGCCCGAGGCGCGAAGCGCGTTTAGGATGGCGACCGCGTCGATACCTTCCTGGATGACCGCTCCGGCGACGGGAGACAGGAATCCGAAGGTTGCCAGGCCCATCGCCCCGAAGGAGAGCCCCATTCCCAGGATCATGCTCTGGATGGCGATCGAGCGGGACCGCTGCGCGATCTCGATCGCCTCAACGAGCCGGTCGAGACGATCAACTACGAGGACTACATCGGCCGCCTCGGACGACGATGTAGCGCCCCGCGCTCCCATGGCTATCCCGACGTCCGCCGTCGCGAGCGCTGGGGCATCGTTGATCCCGTCGCCCACCATCAGGGTGACGCGCTCCTGC
>JBKKBS010000204.1:0-3792 GCA_046713815.1 Tepidiformaceae bacterium | reverse complement strand
GCAATAACCTGCTGAAGCGCCTCGCCTCGGGTGCCGCCAGGCGGAAGGACGACGCCATCGCTCAACTGGGCGAGCGCGAGGAAATTGCGCCCGTTGGCGGCAGTTGCACGACCTCGCGGTTCTCGATGACGTCACTGATCTCGGCTGTCGTCGTCTGCAGCAGCGGCGCCGTGGCCTGGACGACGACCTCCTCGGAGACGTTCTGCACCCCGAGGATGAATTCGAGGTGCAACGCCCGTCCGACCTCCAGCACGACGCCGCGGCGCGTCTGCGGGGCAACGCCTGCGAGGCGCGTTTCGAGATCCCAAGGGCCGATCCTCATCGCTGGCAGAAAGAACCGGCCTTCCTGGTCGGTGACACGCTCGACCATGATGCCGCTCGTGATGTGGGTGGCCGTGACCGTGGCTCCCGGCAGCACGGCACCCGAACTGTCCAGCACGACGCCACTGATCTCACCCGTGTTGATCTGGGCAACCAGGGCCGTGCCTGCGAAGGGCAGGAGAAAGAGCGCGTCGATCCAGTTACGCACAATGGACACCAGGAGGAGAATACCCTTGGCCTCGCCGAAAGCCACTACTACATGCTGCGCCTGTACTGACCCCCGACGTCGTACAGGGCATGGCTGATCTCACCCAAGGAGAAGTCCTTCACCGCGTCCATCAGACTCGTGAATGTGTTGCGCCGCTCCCGCGCGGCACGTTGAAGGTCTTGCAGCCCCTTCGGGACACCGTCCGGGCGCGAGGTCTCGAGACTGCTGCGACGTGCGGCTCGAAAGGACTCGACGTGACCGATTTGCTGCTGCTTTTCCTCGTCCGTCGAGCGTATCAAATGGGGCGTCGTGGCGATTTCGCCCGCATGCTCCCTGGGGAGGTAGGTGTTCACGCCGATGAGCGGAAGGGTGCCGTCGTGCTTTTTCTGCTCGTAATAGAGGCTCTCCTCCTGAATCTTGCCGCGCTGGTACATGGTATCCATCGCGCCCAGCACCCCGCCGCGGTCGCTGATGGCCTCGAACTCCTTGTACACGGCCTCTTCGACGATTTCGGTGAGCCTGTCAATGATGAAGCTACCCTGCAGGGGATTCTCGCAAAACGTGAGGCCGAGTTCGCGGCTGATAATCAACTGGATCGCCACCGCACGCCTGACGCTCTCTTCAGTCGGCGTCGTGATGGCTTCGTCGTAGGCGTTTGTGTGAAGCGAGTTGCAGTTGTCCGTGATGGCGTACAGCGCCTGGAGCGTCGTCCGGATGTCGTTGAACTGAATCTCTTGCGCGTGCAGCGAGCGTCCCGACGTCTGGATGTGGTACTTCAGCATCTGGCTGCGGTCGCTCGCGCCGTATCGCTCTCGCATGGCCCGGGCCCAGATGCGGCGCGCGACGCGACCCATCACCGTGTATTCGGGGTCCATACCGTTGCTGAAAAAGAAGGACAGGTTCGGCGCGAAATCGTCGATCCGCATGCCGCGCGCCAGGTAGTACTCGACGATCGTGAATCCATTGGCCAGCGTGAACGCGAGCTGGCTGATCGGGTTCGCGCCCGCTTCGGCGATGTGGTAGCCAGAGATCGAGACCGAATAAAAGTTGCGCACGCCGTGGTCGACGAAGAACTGCTGGATGTCGCCCATCATGCGCAGCGCGAACTCGGTGCTGAAGATGCACGTGTTCTGCGCCTGGTCTTCCTTCAAAATGTCGGCCTGCACGGTGCCGCGCACAATCGTGATTGTCTCGGCGCGGATGCGCTCGTACACGTCGCGGTCCACCAGCCGATCGCCGGTGATGCCGAGCAGCGCCAGACCGAGGCCGTCGTTGCCGGCCGGCAGCGGCCCGTGATACTGCGGCTGCGGACGGTCTCCGAAATATGCGGCGATCGTGGCCTGCGCGGTCGTCCAGCGTGCCGGGTCCGCGCGGAGGTGCTTTTCAACGGCCTGGTCGATGGCCGTGTTCATGAACATGGCCAGGATGATGGGCGCCGGGCCGTTGATGGTCATCGACACGGACGTCGTCGGGGCCGAGAGGTCGAACCCCGAGTAGAGCTTTTTCATGTCGTCGAGCGTGGCGATCGAGACGCCCGAGTTGCCGACCTTTCCGTAGATATCTGGCCGGCGGTGCGGATCCTCCCCGTAGAGCGTGACCGAGTCGAACGCGGTCGAGAGCCGTGCGGTGGTCTGGCCGGCCGAGAGATAGTGAAACCGGCGGTTTGTGCGCTCCGGCGTGCCCTCGCCGGCGAACATGCGCGTCGCGTCTTCGCCGGTCCGCCGGTACGGGTACACACCGGCGGTGTACGGATACGCGCCCGGCAGGTTCTCGCGCATGAGGAAGCGCAGGAGCTCGCCCCAGTCGGACGTTGCCGGCGCGGCGATTTTCGGGATCGCCTGATGGGACAGCGACTCGACGTAGTTGTCGCCTTCGACCGCCCTCCCGCGCACTTCGTAGGTATAGCGGGGCTGTGTCACCGACTCGCGGCGCCCGGGCCACGCGCGAAGGAGACCCAGGGCCTCGTTCGAGAGCCCGGCCAGGGCGTCGTGATACTGCCGGCGCAGACGTAGCACCGCCGGCTCGGCACCTTCCAACAGGTCTGCCGGCTCGTATCGCTCGAGCGCCGGCGGTCGTTTCGAGTCCTCGAGCGCGTAGAGGGCCTTCCAGTAGGCCTGGGCACGACCCGCGGCCTCGGCCTGCCGCTCGACCGCGCGGTCGATGCCCCGTGCCTGTTCGGCGATCTCGGCGAGATAGCGCGTGCGCGACGCGGGAATGAGGACCGTCGCACGCGGCTCCTTTTCGGAGACCTCGATCTCCGGTGTCCACTTCTCTGGCGGCAAGCCGAGCCGGTCGCGCAGCAGCCGACAGAGATTCGCGAACATCCAGGTGAGGCCCGGATCGTTGAACTGACTGGCAATCGTCGGGTAGACGGGGATGTCGTCGTCCCGCAACGCAAACGCGGCACGGTTGCGCTTCCACTGCTTGCGGACGTCCCGCAGCGCGTCCTCGGCGCTGCGCTTGTCGTACTTGTTGAGCACGACGATCTCAGCGAAGTCGATCATGTCGATCTTCTCCAGCTGCGACGCCGCGCCGTAGTCGCTGGTCATCACATAGATGGGGAAGTCGACGAGGTCCACGATCTCCGAGTCGCTCTGGCCGATGCCTGCCGTTTCGACGAGCACGAGGTCGAAGCCGATCGCTGCCAGGAAATGGATGGAGTCGGTCAGTACCGCGCTGGTGGCGGCGTTCTGCCGCCGTGTTGCCATCGACCGCATGAAGACGCGCGGCGACCGAAGCGAATTCATGCGGATCCGATCGCCGAGCAGCGCGCCGCCCGATCGACGTCGCGTCGGGTCGACGGCCACCACCGCGATGCGCATCTCCGGAAACGCGTCCAGGAAGCGGAGCAACAGCTCGTCGACGACGCTCGACTTGCCGGCGCCGCCCGTGCCGGTGAGGCCGATGGAGATCGCCCGCCGTCCGTTCGTTCGCCAGCGTTCGCGAAGGCCGGCGAGTGTGGCGCCGTCGAAACGCCCCTGCTCGAGCGCCGACAGCACACGCCCCAGCGTGATTTCATCGTCGATGGATGCTGCGGCGAGCCCGCGCTGCGGGTCGTCCACGTCCCTCGCCTCCGCGCCCTCGCGAGCGCGCGCCACCACGTCGGCGATCATGGCGACGAGGCCGAGCCGCATGCCGTCGTTCGGATGGTAGATGCGCTCGACGCCGTAGCGCTGGAGGTGGCCGATCTCCTCCGGCGTGATCGTGCCCCCGCCACCGCCGAAGACGCGCACGTGACCGGCACCACGCTCCCGCAGCATGTC
>JBKKBS010000203.1:0-5550 GCA_046713815.1 Tepidiformaceae bacterium | reverse complement strand
GCGTCGTTGCCGAGGAAACCGGGCACCAGCAGGACCGGTTCACCCCTGCCCTGCGCAACTCCCCACCCCCAGTAAATGGGCGACATTCGCAGCACGAGCCGCTCGAACCCGGCACAAGCCTCCCGCCCGACCGGAAGTGCGGGGTCCACTTCCAACGCCGGGTCGTCGTAGAACGGGTCCGGCGCCGGGGTTAACCGGGGCATATCCGCAGGCGTCATGCTCGGATCATCGGCAACGTCACGTTTCTCCGTTACCGAAGTATAAACTGTGCGCCGGAGGAATGTGTGGCAGGAGAGCAACGGCTCTGGACGGAGGCGGGCGCGGGTGCGGAATATCTCGCGCTGCTCGCCGACCCGGTCTTTCGGGGTGTGGGAGTGGCGCGCGGGGACGGAGAGGCGGTGCTCGTCATTCCTGGCCTCTTCGGCAACGACGCATATCTCGGGCCGCTCCGGAGCTGGCTGCGCCGCATCGGCTACCGGCCGATCCCGTCATCCATCGCGTTCAACGCGGGCTGCTCCGACCGCATCTTTCGGGACCTCGAGGTGCAGGTCTCGCGGTCACTGGCGGCCAGCGAACACATCTCTATTATCGGCCACAGCCGCGGCGGTATCCTCGGCTGGGTGCTGGCCGCGAAACTCCAGGAGCGGGTCTCGAAGCTCATCCTTGTGGGCTCGCCCGCGCCAGCGGTTGCACGCGGCTTCCGCTCGGGGGCGGGCGCGGCCGCGCCGCGGGGCACGTCGCAGACGGTGGTCGACGCCGGACTTCGCGTCCGCCAGTTCCTCGATCCCAAGTGCGAATTCCCTGCCTGCGACTGCGAATTCGCACGGACGATGATGCTGCCCGTGAGCCCGGACACCGCGCTCACGGCGATCGTGAGCGACGACGATCCGGTCGTGCCCGTTTCCGCCGCAAGTCTCGGTGCCGCGTCGACCCATCACGTCCGGGGCACGCATAGCGGCCTCGTCGCCAACGCTGCCGTCTACCGCATCCTCGGCACAACGCTCGCGTCCTAGCCACCGAGGCTGAAGCGTCCAGGCGGCGACGGCTTCCCCTGCGCCAGGTCCGCGAGCATCCGGCCGATCAACGGTGTGAATTTGAACCCATGCCCCGAACATGGCGAGCCCACGACCACCGGCCCCTGCCGGTCGATGACGAAGTCCTCCGTTGGCGTCGTCGTGTAGAGGCATGTGGCGGTGGTCAGCGGCGTTGGAATGAGACCGGGCAAGCGGGTGCGGACGTACTCCGTCATTTCATCGGTGTGGAGGGTATCGACACGGAAGTCGCGCGCGTCGCCGGTAGTGGGGAGGCCGCTCATGTGGCGGCCGACCTTCACGCCTTCGCCCGGGGTACGAAGTCCATAGGCGCCTATGCCGCCGGGGGAGTGGTCGATGAAGGACGGCCACTCGACACTCGGGTCAACCGGCGCGAAGTGCGCGATCTGCTCCTGCGTCACGGTCAGCGGCGGGAGTCCTCGCACCGCACCTCCCAGTGTGTCCTCGACCCATGCCCCGGCCGTCACGACTGCGACCGGAGTGCTCGCCGAATTGTCGCCGAACGCCACATCGACGCTGTCGGAGTGGATCCCAAGCCGCGCACGGCCAGCGGCGAATCGAACATCAGCGCCCAGTTGGGCTGCCCGGTTTTGGAAGGCGCGCACGGCCGAATCCGCGAGGCATCGACCCCCATCCGGATGGAAGAGGACGGATGTCTCGAAACGCATTGCTGGGAAGCGTTCAGCCGCGGGCTCGGGAGCAAGGCGTTCGAACCGGGCGCCGCAAGCCGTCAAGGCTGCCGCGATCCGGTCGAGCGCCCGCTCGTCGCCGTAGTCAACCGCACCGGTCGTCTCAACCATTGTCACGCCTGTGTCCGCCTCCGCCTCCCGCCAACAGACCAGCGCCTCCTGTGCGAGGCGCACGTACTCGGGATCCGGGTAGGCGAAGCGGAAGATGCGCGATCCGCCATGGCTGCTTCCTCTCGCATGGCCCTGCTCGAACTGCTCCAAAAGCAGCACCTCCGCACCCCGCCGCGCGAGCCACCACGCCGTCGCCGAGCCCATCGCTCCCGCGCCAATGACGATGACGTCGTAACGGTGTCGCGCTGATGCTGGCATCTACTCGCTCCGGAGGATGTATTCGCTGGTGTGGAGGACGCGGCCGCCCGAGGTGAACTTCTCCACGTCCTCCGCGATGGCGGCGCGGCCCGCGTCGTCGATGTAGAACCGCTCGCGCAGGTCTTCA
This sequence comes from Tepidiformaceae bacterium, assembly GCA_046713815.1. GTDB lineage: Bacteria > Chloroflexota > Dehalococcoidia > Tepidiformales > Tepidiformaceae > JBBDMZ01. The sequence continues at coordinate 3,313 of JBKKBS010000203.1, read as the reverse complement.
CCCGTGCGGAAGTGGAGCAATGCGAAACCGTCGAAGTGGGGCGCGCCTTCGCTCATTGACGAAACCACGACGTTCTGCGTGTAGCGCCACATGCCGATGTGGATGCGCAGCGCGAGTGGCCCGTGCCGGTCGCTCCAGTAGGCCGCGTACTGCGCCTGAGTCATGTCCTTGGCGCGGCGGGCAATGTAGATCGACTTGATCCCCGGCGACCGCTCGCCGTCCGGCCAATCGCGGTCGTACTCCTTCTTCGTCTCCTCCGTTACCTCGAACCCGTGCAATGCGCCCGCTGCAGGGCCGTATTGCGATACGGCCCTACCCTCCGCATCGTCGAACCACATCTCCGTGACCGCGTCATACGACGGCTCCCCGCCCGGCCGCAGGCCCGCTTCCTCGGCGGGCACATCCACGAGGTTGACGATAAAGCGGCCCAGCTCCGCGCTATCCGCATGTTCGCGGGCCGCCTCCAGGAACTTCGCACAGAACGCCTCGCGTCCCGCTCCCTCGGGCCTTCGGATGAGCGTCAACAGCTTGTTCATGGATGGCTCCCTTCGCGCGCGGACGGGCGGAGCTTACCAGCCTCGCCTATACTCGCGGCACCACCACGTCTGGAGTGCCCCATGAAAGTCGGAGCAGTCTTCCCCCAAACCGAGATCGGCAACGACCCGTCCGTCATCCGTGATTTCGCGCAGGCGGCCGAATCGCTCGGCTACTCGCACATCCTCATCTACGACCATGTGCTCGGCGCAACGCACGACCGCGAGCCGCGACTCACCGGCCCCTATACCGAGGACACGCCCTTCCACGAGATCTTCGTGCTCATGGGCTTCCTCGCCGCTGTAACGACGAAGATCGAACTGGCCACCGGCGTGGTCATCCTGCCTCAGCGCCAGACGGCGCTGGTCGCCAAGCAAGCGGCGGAGGTCGACATCCTCTCCGGCGGGCGCCTTCGTCTCGGCATCGGCACCGGCTGGAACTACGTCGAGTACGACGCGCTGAACGAGAACTTCCACGACCGTGGCAAACGCCAGGTTGAACAGGTCGAACTCATGCGCAAGCTCTGGACGGAGCACATCGTCACCTTCGACGGCAAGTGGCACAAGGTCGACCGCGCAAACATCCTTCCCCGCCCCGAGCGCAGCATCCCTATCTGGTTCGGCGGCCTGCATGAAAGCGTCCTCAAACGCGCGGCGAAGATCGGCGACGGGATCATGCCGCTGAGCGGCGCCGACGAGAACGGCCGCGCAGTCCTCGATCGCGTGCGCGGCTACCTCAAGGAGTACGGGCGAGACGAGAAGACGTTCGGGATCGAGGGCTTCACCAACCTTGGCGCGCCGGAGGAGGTCTGGAAGGCGAAGGTCGACGCCTGGCGGGAGATGGGCGCGACCCACATGTCGGTGCGAACCATGAACGCGGGCCTGAAGTCGCCCAAAGACCATATCGAGGCCCTCGAACGCTACAGGAAGGTGGCGCTGGCATGAAGGCGACGATGGACTATCCGCTGGCGAACGTGCGCGTGCTCGACATGTCGCGAGTGCTGGCCGGGCCGTTCGCGGGCCGGATGCTTTCTGACCTGGGCGCGGACGTGGTCAAGGTCGAGCCACCCGATGGCGACTCCACGCGCACCTGGGGCAAGCACATCGGCGGCGTACCCGGCTACTACCACCAGCAGAACGTGGGCAAGCGCAACATCTGCATCGACCTGCGTGTCCCGAATGGCGTTGAGCTGGTGAAAGCGTTGGCGGCGAAAGCGGACCTCGCGATCGAAAATTTCCGTCCCGGCGTGGCGGACCGGCTGGGAGTGGGCTACGCCGCCCTGAGCGCTGCAAACCCACGGCTGGTGATGCTCTCCATTTCAGGCTTCGGACAGGAAGGTCCCGAGTCTCAACGCGCGGCCTACGCACCGGTCATCCACGCGGAGTCGGGGCTCATCAATCGCCAGGCCCGCTACGGCACGGAGCCCCCGCGCGACGTCGCAATGTCCTTGGCGGACACGCACTCTTCGCTTCACGGGCTCGTGGGCCTACTCTCGGCGCTCTGGATGCGCGAACGAACTGGCGCCGGCCAGCACATCGACATCGCCATGATCGATGCGCTCCTCGGCACCGACGATTTCCTGCATTTCGCCCTGGAAGACTCGTGGGAGACGCGCGCCCTGCCGAGCGAAATCTGGGAGACGGCGATTGGCCCGATACTCATCTCCGCCGATTTCCGCCACATCTGGCGGTCGTTGGTCGCGAACTACGGGCTGGAGGATCCGGCCACGCCCGAGGCGGCCGTGCCTCAGAAGAATGCACTCCGCCGCGCCGCTGCAGCCACGTTCTTTCGCGGACTGCCCGACGGCGCATCATTGATCGCCACGCTCGACCGCATGAACCTCGCCTGGGGCGAGGTGCGCACGAGCGAATCCGTGCGCGAACAGCCCACCGTCCGCCATCGTGGCACGATCACGACGGTCGACGACCCCGCTGGCGGCCCCCGCGAGGTCGTGCAGTCGCCCAACCGCGTCTCGAACGCGAAAAGCGGCGTCCGCGCGGGCGCCCCACACCGTGGCGAGAACAACATCGAAATCCTCCGCGACTGGCTCAACGCCACGGACGCCGACATCGAGCGCTGGAGCGAGGCGCTACAATCAGCCGTCCCGGCCCGGGCTTTGACCGAACGCAAGCGTTGGTGGCGCCGCAGACGCCCCAGAGTAGGGGCTGGCAGCGGCCAGCCCTCACGCAGACAATAGAAGCGGAGGGATCTTCGAGATGCGCGAGTGTCCATGGTGCGGCCGCCAAAACCAGAACGTGTACGGCTATTGCCAGAGCTGTGGCCGCGGCTTCGATGGCCCTGAGAACCCCGACGCCCGTAAGGCCGAGAAGAGTCCGTCGGCGCCGCGCCGCTTCTGGCCGTTCGGCCGCTCAACCGGGGGCGACCACTAGGAGTCGCGGCCGTCCCGGGCCGCTGGGGGCTGGCACGCAATCCGCCCCAACATCATGGGTCAGTTACGGCTCTCACGCCTCGGTTCGGGCCGTTCCGCGGTGAGCATCTCGGTCGGCGCCGCCCAGCACCCCGACGCGGACCGCCGGCATCGTCTCGACAGAGGCGCCCGCTTTCATCCCCAGCACGAGCGAATATCGCGCCGCCGACTCGTTGTCAGGTGTGTCGAGGATACAGACGAAGTCGAACCGTCCGAGCACGCCATAGAGCCCCAGGCACTGCACACCCGGCGCTTCCACCGACGACGCGGCCTTCACCGGCGATTGCGGGTCCTTGACCATGGCCTCGCGGCCCTATGGATCCACCGTCAGAAGCACGATGTACTGTGGCC
>JBKKBS010000202.1:0-3166 GCA_046713815.1 Tepidiformaceae bacterium | reverse complement strand
ATCACGCCGCGGTTCGCCTCGTGCTCGACCAGGCCTTCGCTTTCGAGGCGGCGGAACGCTTCGCGCACGGGCGTCTGCGAGACGCCCCAGCGGGCGGCGACCTCCTCCTGGCGCAGGTGCTCGCCGGCGTCGATGGTGCCGGACACGATGGCCTCATGCAGCGCCTCGTAGACGACATCGGCCTTGGTGCTGCGCGGCGGCTTCCGGAGAGCCATGGTGGAAGGATAGCACGAGGGGAGTGCCCTACGTTGGCGTTGTGGTACCCTACGTGGACGAGGACGCCGTGGCACCATGGCAAAGGAGCAACAGGTGAAGAAGACGAGCGTGTACCTGGAGGATCGTCAACTCTCGAAACTAAGGCGCATTTCGCAACGCACGCGGCGTCCGCCAGCAGACCTGATCCGCGCTGCGATCGATGCGTTGCCTGAAGTAGATGATGACTTCGCTATCTTCGACAGTCATGCCGGTGATGGCCGATCTGTTGCTGATCTGCCGCGAAGGGAACGACTCAGGGGATTCGGGGAACGTTGATCATCGCCGATTCCACTCCCATAATCGCGGCATCCGAGCGAGACGCACCAAATCGCCATCTAGCCCAGGCCTGGTTGCGTGGCCTACCGAAGCCCATCATCGTCCCAGCACCTGTCACTGCCGAAGTGGATTACATGCTCTCCACCCGCGGTACGTTCCGGTCAGCCCGGAACTTCATCGCGGATATCGCTGGTGGCCGGTTCCATGTGGAGTGCCTCGCAGAGGCTGAGTATCCGCTGATTCTCTCCTTGATGGATCGGTATCAGAATCTCGATCCTGGCCTCGCCGACCTGTCGGTCGTCGTGCTTGCCTACCGCCTTAACACGACACGCATCCTCACGTTCGACCAGAAGCACTTTCGCGCGATGACGCCACTGCAGGGCGGGTCGTTCACGCTGCTTCCATTCGACGAGCCCGCTCCCGATCCCGGCCAGGCGTAGACTCCACGCTCGGAGGGCGCATGACTGAGATGAACCGGGAGTTCCCGCCCGTCTTCGATGGGCACGAGGACTTCATCACGCAAGCAAAGCGGAAGGAGGAGGCGTGGCCACCGCGCCCGTGGCACGAGATGGGCCGCGACCTGCTAGAGGAATCGGAGGTGGGACATGTGGACCTCATCCTCCGCCACTTCGAGCACATCGTGAATCTCGTGGGCGACGAACATGTGTCTTTCGGCACGGACTTCGACGGCGCAGCCATCCCGGAGGTCGTGAAGGACGCGGCCGGGCTGCCGGTGGTGTTGCGCGAGATGAAGCGGCGCGGCTGGTCCGACGATCGCATCGAACGCATCGCCAACGGGAACTTCCTGCGGGTGATGGAGGCCGTTTGGAAGGAGTGACCGTGGTGAGGTCACTTCTGCCAGCGGAGGATGTTTTCACGGACGAACTCCCAGGTGGCGGCTTCGCGGTAGTGCATGACGTACTCCTGGAGCACCTTCGGCGCGCCAACGAACACGACCACGGCAGCGAGCTGGAGCTTCGAACGGAAGCGGTAGGCCGAATCGATCGTGAGCATCCCGGCGCAGAAGAGGTAGAAGTTCTCGAAAATGTTGGGACCGAGCAGGAAAAGTCCCCGGGAGCCCGTGATTTCGAAGAGGACGACGGCAAGGAGCCTGAGTCCGAAGAGTACGAGCGCGGTGTTGCGTGCCAGGACATCGACCCAGCCGCGAGCGACCCATGCCTCGAAGGCGAGGTAGTAGATGTCGAACGCCTTGTCGACGTTGTGGTAGTGGTTATCCAGCGGATGGACGTTGAGGGCGTCCTGGATGATCGAGTCGAAGGCGTCGGCGGCGATGCAGAGGAGGCCGCCCCAAAAGGGGAAGCGGAGGACGAGCAGCGGGGTGAGGCCGCGCACCGCCGCGATCAGGAGGATGACGGCGATCTCCACCGCTACGCCTCGCCCGAGAGGAGAATGGCGAGAGTCACCGCTCCCGGCACGAACACAACCGCGACGATGAATGCCGCAACGACGATCGCGACCAGGCGCGAGGTGCGCGAACTCCCGACCCGCGGCAACCAGCTCATGCCGCAGGACTCTACGCTGCCGGTTGAGCGGGAGCTAGAACTGCAACTCGATGCGACGGAAGCGTTCGAGGTAGCGTCCGTCCTCGGCTTTCCATCGCTCGCGCGCAAACGTGACGAAATCCTCGCGATTCCCGAACTGCGTGTCGTGGGCGCTCAGCGCAAACAGCTTCTTGTCGACCTCCGCGGAGATATCGACATCGAAGTTGGGCTGGTTCGTGCTCCAAAGGAGGACCTCCCGGACCTTGTGCGGCTCCAGGCCCTCGGCCAGGTGTTCGGGGAAGTTCAGGTGGTCGCGAGCGGTAGGGTAGACTGCGTCGAGCGTGGCGGTACCGGTGGCGCGATGATCCGGGTGGTTGATGAAGCTGTCGCGGATGATGATGTCCGTCGGGTCGTGGGTGAGGACAGTGTTGGGCTTCAGTTGGCGAATGTGGCGCACCAGTTGCTCGAGGAACACGCGATCATAGGTGAGCTCGCCGTCTTCGTTGTCGAGAAAGAGCACGTCCCTGGCGCCCATGCGGCGGCAGGCCTCGCGCTGCTCTTCACGGCGCAAGGCGATGAGGCGCTCACGCGTCATCGACCTATCGGCGGTGCCCTTCGCGCCATTCGTGCAGACGAGGAAATAGACTTCCGCGCCCTTCGCTGCAAGTTGCGAGGTGTAGCCCGCGCAGCCAAAATCGCCATCGTCGGGGTGGGCGGCGATGACAAGGACGACCTGGGGGAGGGGCGAGTCAGCCATGGCAAATGTCCTGTGGAAGCTGGTCCGATCATCGTGCGTTGCATCACACGACGAAGGCAACTGGTCATCCCCGCGGCCGGCCGCGAGCCATATACTCACGAGTTATGAACGACATCGATGCTTGGGCAGCAGGATTGGTGGAACGAACCTACGAAGAGTGGCGTTCGCTTGAGACTTTGTGGCGGACTGGCCAGTACCCGTACTGGCCAGACGGTTTCATGGTGTTCATGTCGCCACCTCGAGAACAGCCGCGAGTGCTTCTGCTGGGAATGGCTCCGGGCGGAGGACCGGACGACTTCAAGCTTGCGCGTGCGACTCAGGTCCCACGCACTCACGAATACTGGGAGTTTCCGCACCCAATGGGCACCGCGATCAA
>JBKKBS010000201.1:0-6825 GCA_046713815.1 Tepidiformaceae bacterium | reverse complement strand
GCCGTCTCCGGGCTCCAGAGGCGGCCAACGAGGTGCAGGCTCATGTCGATGCCAGCGGATACGCCAGCGGCCGTGATCACACTGCCCTCGTCCACCCAGCGCGCGTCGTCAACGGCCGTGAAGTCGTCTCCCAGCGCATCGAACTCGCGCATCGCGCTCCAGTGCGTGGTCGCGCGCTTGCCTGCGAGCAACCCCGCACGCTGGAGGATGTACGAGCCCGTACAGACCGAGGCCGATACCTCCGCCGTCGTGGCAGCTTGCTTCACCCACGCAATCGTGGCGGGGTTGTCCTTCTCCTCGCGCGTGGCGAGGCCGCCGGGGACAACGAACACGTCGGGCGTGGGCGCGTTCGTGTAGCTATAGTCCGCGAGCACGCGCATGCCCTTGGCGCACTTCACCTCGCCGCCCTTTTCGGAGATGTAATAGCATTCGCAACTTCCCTTCTGGAGCTGGGAGAGCATCGTGAACACCTCCCACGGGCCAACGAAGTCCAGCTCCTCCGCGCCGGAAAAGAGCACGAAGGCGATCTTGCGGGTCATTTTGATGCGCTCCGGGGTACAGATAAGCACCAGTGCCCGGGAAAGCCCGCCCTCAACTGAACGCCTGGTGGCGTCAGTCTAGCGCGCGAGTCGCCGCCCACGCAGCGATTCCATCGCCCATGCGGGCCAGCTCGACTGTGACCTGGTTCACAACGGCTCATTGGTAGACGAATTCGCGGGACTGGCAATGCCCGCCCGAATTACCTGCCACGCAGACTCGAAATCCGCGTGCGCATCATCCCTCCGTCGGCGCCGCTCATCATTTCGGATGAGAGCGAAGCGTCCAGAAGGGCTGCGCTAGACCGCTCCCTCTGCACGATACCGTCCTCGCGCTGGTTGCAGACACTCGTTCCGCAGGCAACCAGCCTGCCCCGAGCCAAACCGCCGGGGAAACACTGGACGTGGTATGAAATCGTTCCTTTCGCCCCTGGGCCTCGCTCGCATCACCGCCGGGCACCCCTGGCTGACGCTCGGCGTCTGGCTGATCGTGGTCGCAGCCGGCATTATCGCCGGTGGCAACCTCAGGACCAGCGATGAGCAGACCATCATCGGCGCCGAGTCCGAGGATGCGCGCGCCGTCATGGAAGACCGCATCACTGGCCCGCAGCCGGGCACCGAGACGATCGTCCTGCAGTCCGACAGGTTCACCGTCAACGATGCCGAGTTCATCGATTACGCAACCGGTCTCGAAGAGCAGCTTCGCGCGCTGACGGCCTCCGTGGCCAGCGAGACCAGCTTCTTCGGCACCGGCGACGAGAGCTTCGTTTCCGCCGACCGCAAGACAACACTCATCTCCGTCGTATTGACGGGCGAGCTGGTGGACGCCGAAGACACGGCGAAGCCGCTCATCGAGCTCCTGGAGAGCCAGGAGAACCCCGACTTCCGCGTCCTCACCGCGGGCGACGGTTCCATCGGGGCCGTCTTCACGGAGGTTGCCGAGAAGGACCTCAAGGCGGCAGAGCAGCTGGGGCTGCCGGCCGCGCTGATCGTGCTCGTGTTCGTCTTCGGCGCCGTGGTGGCCGCTGGTGTGCCGGTCGTCCTCGCGCTCCTCGGGATCATCGTCGCGACTGGCATCACGGCCACGATCAGCCTGATCACCCCGATGGACACCACCAGCACCACGATGATCACGATGATCGGCCTCGCCGTCGGCATCGACTATACCCTGTTCATTGTCGAACGCTTCCGCGAGGAGCGGCGCAACGGCCACGACAAGATGAAGGCGATCGACATCGCCGCCGACACCTCCAGCCGGGCCGTCCTGTTCTCCGGGCTGACGGTGCTCGTGGCGCTTGCCGGGTTGCTCATTGTGCCCGCTACCGCCTTCCGGGGCATCTCCGTCGGGGCAATTACGGCCGTCATTGGCGCAGTGCTGGTGGCGCTGACGCTGCTTCCGGCCGTGCTGCGTCTGCTTGGCGACAAGATCAACTGGCTGTCGCTCCCTGGGCGCAGGCGCAAGGCGGCGGAAGCCAGCACGACGACAGGCTTCTGGAACCGCACGACGGCGTTCGTGATGAAGCACCCGGCCTACTTCGCGGTCGGTTCGACGGCGGTGCTCGTCGCCCTCTCCCTGCCCTACTTCACAATCAAGCTCGGTGACTCCGGCATCGAGACCATGCCCCCGAGCGACACCAAGACCGCCTACCAGATCATCGACCGGGAATTCTCCGCGGGCCGCATTTCACCGACGGACATCGTCGTCCAAGCTGACGACGTGACGGCGCCCGGCGTGCAGGCCGCGATTGTCCGCCTCCGGGAAGGCTTGCAGGCCGATGGCTCGTGGGGCGATGGCGCACAGGTCATCACGGCCACTGACAGCAGCGCGCTCGTCCTGAAAGTCTTCGGCAAAGGCGATGTCACGGCCACTCCAGCGCAAGAAACGATCCGCCGCCTGCGCGACGAGATCATCCCCCGGGCCTTCGCAGGCGTTCACGCCGAAGTAGGTGTCTCGGGCGGCACCGCCAGCACCGTGGATTACATCGACACGATGAACAAATGGATGCCGATCGTCGTCGGCTTCGTGCTCACACTCAGCTTTATCCTGCTGCTCGTAGCCTTCCGCTCCATCGTCTTGCCGGTGAAGGCGATCATCCTGAACCTGCTCTCCGTCGGCGCGGCGTATGGCGCTGTCGTCGCCGTGTTCCAGCACGGATGGGGAGCGGACGCGCTCGGGTTGCAACAGACGGACACGATCTCGGCCTTCCTTCCGATCTTCATGTTTGCCATCCTCTTTGGGCTCTCGATGGACTACCACGTCTTCCTCCTGAGCCGCATCCAGGAGCGCTTCCGCCAGACGGGCGACAACAGCGACGCCGTCGCCCACGGCATGAGGTCCACCTCGGGCATTATCACGGGGGCGGCCGCCATCATGGTCGTCGTCTTCGGTGGCTTCGCGATGGGCGACCTCCTGGAGATCCAGCAGGTCGGCTTCGGACTGGGCGTCGCGATCTTCCTCGACGCAACGATCGTGCGCACGCTGCTGGTGCCGTCATCGATGCAGCTCCTCGGCAAGTGGAACTGGTACATGCCGAGCTGGCTTGAGTGGCTGCCGAAACTTTCCGTCGAAGGCGGTGCACACGAGGCGCCGAAGCCCGCGCCGACGCCAGCCGGAGCCTTCGACCTCATCCCCGCCCTCGGCGGCGAATAGCTCGACCGTTCCGTTCCATCCGCAGGCCCCCTCTTTCCGATCATTCGGACGAGGGGGCCTCTTATGCGTGGCGCCGGCCAATCCGCTGGCGGGCGGCGATTAGTTCGTGACGAGGAGCGAGCTGCGGATCGTGCTGGCGGCCTGTTCGAGCGCGTTGGCGACGTCTTCCGGGCCGGCGGATGCACTGGCCCGGACGCGGCTGGCGGCGTTGTCGAGGGCCGACGAGATCGACTCCACGAGTTTCTGGCGCTTCTCCTGTTCGCGGCTAAAGCCGAGCAGCAGGTCGTTGCCGTCCGTGTTCCATTTTGCGATCGATCCAGCGCCACCAAGTGCGCTTTCGATCGCCTCCAGTCGAGACGTGTCTTCGGGGCTCATAGTCTTCCTCCTTGTGTTAGCCGCCGCTCCGGAATGTGACCGTAACCCATCGCCGAGCCCGCCATGTCCGTTCTTCGCGAGATTTGTGTTCGTGTGCCAGACTTCGCGAACGAAATTGCAATGGAGCACACGATGATAAGCAAGACAGACCTCGCGGAGGGCATCCGCTTCGCGGGCAAGCGCGCGGCCGCGGCAGCCGAGAATACCAGGGACTGGGACCACCAGTTGGGCCACCAGTGGACCAGCGCCGACGCTTTTCGCCACCTCGCCGCCACGGCGGGCGCATGCGCGCAGATGTACCCGATGCTGGGAGGGGAGATGCTCACCGGCCTGGGCGCGGAGCAGATTGCGGGTATGAACGCACAGAGCATCGCCGGCCAGGCGTCGAAGTCACACGAGGAGATCGTGCGCGGCATCCTCGACGGGTCCGAGGCCTCGGCGAAATTCGTGGAGACGCTCGATGAGGGCGACCTGGCGACCGTGGTGAAGCTGGGCGGCTACGAGATGCCAAAGGCCGAACTCGTCGCCCAGGTCTGGATCCACCACCAGATCGCCCATGCCTATGAGGCGAGCGCACGCTGGCCACTGACTTAGACGCCGCGCCCCCATCCTGTCACGTTACGGGGCGCAATCCGATAATCGAACGATGTTCGACACCATCAAGCGAGCGCGCCGGTCGGCTCGTGTAGCGCGCACCGGCGCACGCCTCTATTTCGGCTACCGGCGCACACAGCGGCAAACGAAGTCCCTCTCGCCGGAGGCTGCGGACGCCGTCTGGAGCGCGCGCCACGAGGAGTTCGCGGAACGCATCTACCGCATGGCCGTCGACCTCAAGGGCATGTACATCAAGGTTGGCCAGTTCGCGGGCACGCGTGCCGATCTCTTCCCGCCGGCCTACATCCGCTCACTCTCTCGCCTGCAGGATCGCGTGCCTCCGCGCGACGCGGCGCAGGTGCGCCGCACGATCGAGCAAGAGCTGGGCCGCCCGGCGGGCGAGCTTTTCGCCCGTTTCGACGATGTGCCCATCGCCACGGCATCGTTGGCGCAGGCCCACCGCGCCGCGCTGCCCGACGGTCGCGAGGTCGTCGTCAAGGTGCAGCATCGCGAAGTCGAGGGCCTCGTGCGGCTCGACATCCGCAACCTGCGTACCCTTTCGCGCATCGTCGCCCGCCGCCAGCCGGGCTTCGACTACCGCGCCATCGTGAATGAGATCGGCACGCAGGTGCCGCTCGAACTCGACTTCGAACGGGAAGCGCGGCTCACTCGGCTGGTGGCTGCCAACCTCGCGCCGGTCGACGGGGTCGTCCTGCCGGTGGTGGTGGACGGTTATGTGAGCAGGCGCGTGCTTGTCACGGAATTTCTCGATGGTGTGCCGCTCAACCAGCCGGAACGCCTGGCGGCGTTCGTGGCAGACCGGGATGCGCTGGCGCGCACGATTGCGGGCGCCTACGGCCACATGATCATGGTGGACGGCGTCTTCCAGGCAGATCCGCATCCCGGGAACCTCCTTTTGCTGGCCGATAACCGCGCCGCCATCCTCGACTTCGGCCTGACGAAGGAACTGCCAGACAGCGCACGCCTGGGCTTCGCGCGGCTCGTCTGCGCCGCCTCGCGCCGCGACGGCGCGGCGATCGTGCAGGCGTTCCGCGAACTCGGCGTGCGCACGAAGTCAGATGATCCGGCGGAGGTATTGCAGCTCATGCAGCTCTTCTTCGACCCTCGGCCAATCGATGGGTCACAGCGCGGCGAGTTCGGCGCGCGCCGGGATGCCCTGCGCGCCAATCCGGTGGAGGAGATCCCCGGCGACCTGGTGCTCCTCGGGCGTGTGGTGGGATTGCTGCGCGGTGTTTGCGCCCAGTTGGGAACGCCGCTCAGCCCGATGGAGATGCTCCGGCCCTACGCGGAACGTGCCCTCGCGCTCGAACAGTCCGAGTGCGCGGCCGCCGGGTAAATGCGGATGGCTTCACAAGCCCCGCTCGCTTCCCTACGATAGAGGCCATCCCAGTGCAGGAGGGAGCCTCATGGGCGACAAAAGCCCAAAAAACAACGCCAAGTCCCAGAAGCAGAAGCAAGGCATGAAGGCCCAGAACACACCGAAACCGACGACTGGGCCCGTCAAGAAGTAAGCGACAGGGACTATGGCACGAAAGCCCACCGTCCTGGTGGGCTTTCGCATGCCCGGCGCGGGCGCTGGGCAGGGTGGTTCGTTGCCTCGGGCCTTATGCCTGTTGCCCACCTGGCGGGAGTGCATGGGAGTCGAACCCACCCCCCGCCGCGCTGGCGACGGGGCAACCGTTTTGAAGACGGCGAGGACCACCGGGCCCCATCCACCCCCGCGTCAATTTACGATTGTCGATTGCCGATTGTCGATTCGCGATGTCATCGCGACCTACGTGGGGCCTGGGCAAGGAACCTTTCGCTCCGCAGCGTCGTTCTGTTGGTGTGCGACGCATGGTTGACCGTTCTTTCCGGCGTGCCCGGATTCGAATCTGGCCGATAGTGGTCGGGCTTGGAGCGGTCGCTTCCGTGGTGGTCACCGCGACCGTCCTCGTGAATCGATCGTCCGACTCGGACGACGACGGTGCAGTCGCGAAAGGTTCACCAGGATCGGGGGAGGCAACGTCCACGGTTTCTGCCGCGGCTGTGATTGTCACACCAGGCCCCGCTGCCACATCGCGCGTTATCGCCACCCCTCAAACTCCACGAGAACGAACGCTCACCATCGATCCGCCAACCGGCGACTGCGAGCAGGTGTTCCGATTGATCGCCCATAAGTTCGAAGTGGCAAGCCCCGTCGAATTCCACCGGTGGAAAGGGCTCGACGAGACGGTCCTGCTCGCCAACGACCGGCTCGTTGGCCACGAGGGTGCTGCGAGCCTGGACGGCGTCACCCTTCCGGATGGTTGCTTGCCCGGCGCGGAGTATGTCTACGAAGTCCGTCCAGTAGGCGCACCGGTAGCAGTCACTTCACGAGCGGTGTTCTCGGTCGACCAGATTGGGGCTTTTACGGCTATCCAGGCTAGCCCTGGCTGTGATCCATTCGAGGTGTCGGTGCGGGGCACGGGCCTCCCTCTCGGGATGGAAATGGCCCTCGCCTGGGGTGGCGCGGACCCGTTTACACACAACTTCGCGGAACTCGGACGCGCCATTGTCACATCCGACGGCACTCTAATTTTCGAGGCCGCGCTCGGCCGTCTGTGTGGCTCGCCCGCGATCGGCATCTATGGGTACGATCAATCGACCACAGTCAGGGCGCGCTGGAAG
>JBKKBS010000200.1:0-4872 GCA_046713815.1 Tepidiformaceae bacterium | reverse complement strand
GCGCACGGAACCGTGGCTCTTTAAGGCCGCCGACGGACGCGACCTCATCTGCTTCGGCGTCGGCCGAGATAACACGAGCTGGCGGCAGATCAAGACGTGGTTCCAATCCGAGGGCTTCGGTCACTTCTTCGACGAGGAGCGCTTCGATACCCCCCAGGCCCGCCAGCCCGGCCGCGGCGGAGGCGAAGCGGCCGAGATCTACGCGGAGGTGGGGCGCTTCATCGCCGCCCACGACGCCAACTACGTCTATCGTGGGGGGCAGGAGCGCGACCAGTCGTGGGGCGTGGTGCGGTCGCCCGACGAGACGCTCGACGACCAGCACTTCCATGACCGTGGGTTCTTCGTGGAGACGGGGGGCGAGGGGGCTGACGCGCCGGGGCTCATGCCGGGCGCTCCCTACATCTTCAGCGTCACCCCCTGGGAGTTGCGCCGTCCCGCGCCGAAGCTCGGCGAGCATACCAATGAAGTGCTGGCGGAGCTGGCGGCAATCGATGCAACGGCTTGACGACCTGGCAGCGCTGCACGAGTCATTCGACGCCTCCATCTCTCAGCCAAGGCTCCTCTTCCTCGTGTCGCCAACCTGAGCGGCCTGCCAGTTCGGCGCCCGTGAGGCGCACGGGCTGCTCGCTGGCAGCATGACGGTAATCTGCACCTGGCTGCCGATGCTGGACTCGGACTCGTTCGAAGCGGCGGAGGAGATGGAGCGGCAACTTGGCGGGCTCCACTCCTGGGATGGTGAGCGCCGGGCGGCGGTAGCGTTCGCGGCGGCGCCTGGGGCCGAGGGCCAACTGGCGTGGGACGCCTACCTGTACTACCACGCTGGTGCGACGTGGCGGGAGCCCGCGCCGGCGCCCGCGGGCTAGGCCCACCAACTGGGCGGGGGTAGCTGGGCCGGTCCCGCCAGGTTCGCATGGGGCGACGACTTGAGCGCGCGGATGCTGGAGTTCGCAACGATGGCCGGGGGCAGGCGAGCGATCTGACGAAGGGTTCGAAACATCGTCTTCATAGCATCGAAACAGCACCGATACCGCCCTCTGCGAGCGTGGCGCGGGTGGGTCCCAGTCCCCTCCGGGACCACTGCCCTCCGGGTGGCCGCCTGCTGTCCCGGCGGCCACCCTCTCCAAACATAACAACGTGAACGTTTGGGATCGGGGGTTGTCCGGGCGGGGGAGAGGGGTACTATCGATGAAGTCGACCCATTTCGGTGGGGCCAAATGCGAGCGAAGGAGAACGTCATGTCAGAACAACGATTCCCGCTCAATGCAACCGTCTATGAGGCAATGCGCACTCGCCCGGGCGCGAGCGCGCGGCTCTCAGCCGTGGGCCTGACGCGCGAGTTCTACGACTACCGCATCGCCGATGCGGCGCGCGCCGTCGGTCTACCGGTCGATCGCTTGGCCGCAATCCTCGCGCCAGACAGCACGGAAGAGGTCCGACCCGAGCGAGACCTGATAGGGGTCTGACAGCCTCCCGGCTACCCCGGGATCTTCAGTACCTGGCCGACCTGCAGGTTGGTGCAGTTCGCGTCGAGGTTGTTGACCGCTATCAGGTCCGCAACCTTCACGCCCTGGTTCGCGGCGATATCCGCACATGTGTCCCCCGGGGCAACGGTATAGCTGCGACTGCCGGCGCGCGGCGTCGCAGTCGCCACGCCACCGGTTGTTCGCGTGGTCGTCGCGGCGGCGCCGGTTTTCGATGGAATTCGCAGTTCGTCACCAACGCGCAGGTTGGTGCAATCGGCGTTGATGCTCGCACGGTTCGCGGCCACGAGTTCGGCGACCGTGATGCCTTTTTCGGTCGCAATGCCGCCGCAGGTGTCGCCGGACTTTACCGTGTACGTCCCCGCGCCCGTGGCAGTCGTGCCGGCGAGCGGCGTGCCGCTGACGGGCGGGCCGCCACTGATCGTGAGGCTGCCGTCCTGGTTGATCTGGTAGACCTGCGGCTGCCCGTTTGAGATGGGCGTCGAACTGGGCACCCGCGCCGGGTCCGTGACACGTTGTCCCTCGCCCGCGCCGCCGTCATCGCCACCGCCTCCACAGGCGGTCAGCAGGACGCCGAGCGCCGTCCCACCCGCGAGAAGCATCAAACGAACCGGTTTCGGCATCGTGGTCATGCTATGGGCGGCCTCAACCGCGGGCAACCTCTGCGACGAAGTCCGCGATCAGGCGCTGATTCAGGTCGCCCACGCGCTCGATCTCTTCGACTTCGATGAGCTTGAATGCGTCGTCTGGGGTGTGGATGGGGAAATCGCCGTCCGACCAGATGAAGACGACGGGCACGCCCACCTGCCGGAAGCTGGCGTGGTCGCTTCCCGAGTTGGCGGGGAGTTCCGCCAGCCTGGCATCGATGCCGAGAGCGGTTGCGTGCGGCAGCACGCGTTGTCCCAGGCCGGTGCTGGCCGTGACGGAGACGCCGCCCCCGATGCCGGCCACATCGATGTTGACCATGTACTTCGGGAGCTTGCCCGCATCCTTCAGTTGCGTGGCAAGGGCGTCGCTGCCGTAAAGGCCCGACTCCTCCGCCCCGAACGTCACGAAGCAGAGGCCCTCGTCGAGCGTGCCATCGGCGGCGAAAGCCCGTGCGAGTTCGACGATGGCGCCCGTGCCACTGCCGTTGTCATTCGCACCCGGCGCGGCAGGCACCGTGTCGTGGTGGCCGCCCACGAGCACCGCGCAAGTGGCGCCCTTCGCGGGCCGCGCGATCACGTTGAGAGATTCCGTGGAATCGCCGCCCGGGGCGTCAACCGTGATCGTCGCTCCTGAGGTGGCGGCAGCCTTGAGCCGCGCCTCTGACTCGCCGGAGACGCCGGCGACGGGGATGCTCGCCTCGACCCGGAGGTCGCCACTCACGGGACCGGGAGCATTGTTGATAATGACAAGGGCCGTGGCGCCCGCGGCCTTCGCCTTATCGTACTTATCCGCGAAGGGGATGGTGCCGCGCATGGCGACGGCGATCTTGCCACCGAGGCTCTTCCCGGAGATCCCGGCGTCATCGGCAAGTCCGACAAAGACGGCCGGCCCGCTGACTTTGCCGCTGGCGCTACCGACGAGGGCCAGGGCCTCGAACGTTGCATCGCCTTCCGTCACCGTGCCAATGCGATTGAAGCGGTCACCGCTGAAGGTGAACGGCATCATCTCGACATCGTAGCCGTAGGAGCGGAACTGCGTGGCGATGTATTCGGTCGCCTTCTTTTCGCCGACGGTGCCTGAGACGCGTGGGCCGATGTCGACCGCCAACACGCGGATGTGCTCCATCGCACGCGGCCCTTCGAACTCGGTCGAGCCGCGCGCGACGCCAGGCGACGGGACACTGCTGGGGCTCCCGGAAGAGGCACTGGCCGACGCTGACGCGCTGACGGTGGCCGTAGCCACTGCTGGCGGCTGCTGGGCGTTGTCCTGGGAGGAACACGAGACAAGAAGGAGGACGGGGGCAACAAGCGCCGCGACGAGCGCGTAGATCTTCACGCATCAAGCGTACGAGCAGGGCCGTAACGCGCGGGGAAAACCTCGCTAGCGACGGAAGCGCCGCTTTATCCTGGCCCAAGGCCCGGGGTTCGCAGGCCCGTACTCAATGTAGCGATCACGCCAGAAAACGCCCTTCGCGGGCTCACCGCTACCGCCGCCGGGCCGAGCGGCCGGGGCCGTGCGCGTGAACGACCAGGCGAACGCCCCGATGAAGAGCACTACGCCCGCGAACGACAGCCAGATAAGCGGCCCCACGAATCCGGAAAGCAGCAGTCCGCCAACCGTGAGACCCGCGCCGGCGAAGAGCAGGGCGGTGGGCGTGATGCCGGCCATGGGATTCTGGCGGGGCGCGCGAGGAGCGCCGGCGGGCTTCCTGTTCGTCGCCTGTTGACGGCGCTGCATGAGGGAGATCGGCTTCCTGTCCTCGGGCGGCGCACCGCCGGGAACCTCGTTGTCAAGCCGTTCGAGGATCTCTTCGATCTCGCGTTCTATGCGGTCTGCCATCACCCCGTCACCTACCCACTGACAGTAGCCCATCCGCGTGGGCGCGTCGACAAGCGGCGCACAGGCTCATTGCATTGCTCCCGAACCCCGGTGGGCGCCCCGCGGCGCAGGGCAACAAGCTGACCGCGAGCCTCAGCGAACAGCCGAGTCGCCGCCCACGGGCGTGCGAGCTGCCTCGCGTCCCAGCGCTGCTTCAAGCCGCTCCACCCTTGCCCAATACTCGTGCGCCTTTCCTTGCGCCAACGGATCGATGGCTCGCCCGAGAGACGCCTCGATCAGTCGTTCGGCGCCAAGGTCCTCAAGCAATTGCCTCCACCACCGGGCGACGGCTCCCTGGTGAAAGAAGTCATGACTCACTGTGACTTTCGCACCATGTCCAGCCAGAGCTGCAATATGCACGGTCGTGACTTCGACGTGGTCCGAATCCTCAGACTTGTAGCGAATCTCCTGCCAGGAGACAAGCTGATCGCGTTCGATCCGAACGACCTTCCAGGTCGTCGAGCTTCGCTCATGGAACAGGCGCCTCCATCCCCGGACAGGTGGAGCACCGTAGGCCTCGAACCGCGTGCCGACGGCTATCGCGCCGGGATCGTCCTGGCCCACTTCCTCAACGCCGGTCTCCCACTCCGCGTGGCGGGGGAAGTCCATGACGTAGTCGAAGACCGCGGACGGAGTAGCAGAGGTCACGAAGTCGAACGTGAAAAGCCCCCAGCGCTCCTTTACTCCGGTCACGACCATGGCACTACTCCTTTCGCCGACGCTTGCGCCCGGTGGCCGTTCTCACTAAACGACGACCGTCAAGCGGTCCCGTCCGGGCCGGCACCCGACCACGGGTCGCGACCCGGACCTTGCATGAACGCATACTCAACAATACTTAGGGCATTGTTCGCCTATCGTTTTCCGC
>JBKKBS010000199.1:0-8222 GCA_046713815.1 Tepidiformaceae bacterium | reverse complement strand
GCGCAGGTGATGGACCCCGACGTGAGGACGTGTTCGAGGTAGGTGCCGTCTTCCTGCCTTACCCACGAGGTGAGCGTGAATTCGTAGGGGTGGATGCGCCAGATCTCGAGGTCGCCCCGACGTTGGTATTCGACCAGCTTCGCTTCGACATCGTAGTCGCCGGTGGACTTCGACCACACCTCGACGACGAGCGGCACACCGGGCTCATAGACTTCCAGTTCACGGTCTTTAAGATGTTCGGTCACCCACCCGTGCGGAATCACGGCTATATCAGGTACGTAGAACTGGCCGCCAGGGACGCGCAGGCGAGCGCTATTCTGCGAAACCTCGAACTCCGAAAACGGAAGCTGGCGCTGCAGTTCGAAACCGAGCCAACGGGACGATGATCCATGCGCGGCCGTCATTTGCGGCTTCCGCCGAACTCGCCCGCACACGAGTTCCCACTTCTCGTCGTCATCTTCCAGCGCGAGCTGCTTATAGGTTGCGACGGAAACGACCATTCAACGACCTCCAACACCTAGTTTACTCCGAGGTGAGACCGAAGAGGGCGTCGAGGCCGACGACGAGGTGGTCCAGCGACATCACAGCGCGCGTGGCGGCGAGTACTCCCGGCATGAATGAGTCGCGGCCGGTGGTGTCGTGGCGGATGGTGAGCGTTTGGCCCAGGCCGCCGAAGATGACCTCCTGGTGCGCCACGAGTCCCGGCAAACGCACGGAATGGATGGCGAGGTTCTGGAAGCGCGCGCCGCGTGAGCCGGGTAACGTTTCCTTCTCCGTGGCCGGGTAGATGAACGGGTCCTTACGGGCGGCGGCCATGATCTCAGCCGTGGTCTTGGCCGTCCCGCTGGGGGCGTCGACCTTCTGGTCGTGGTGGAGCTCGATGATCTCGGCGTTGTCGAAGAAGCGGGCGGCCTGCCGCGCGAAATGCATCATGAGCACCGCGCCGATGGCGAAATTGGCGGCCACGACGGCGCCAAGCTTAGCCTCGCGGCAGTCGCGGTCGAGGGCGTCCATGAACTCGGTCGCGAGGCCTGTCGTGCCGATAACCATACGAGTGCCACGGGGAATCGCGGCGCGGGCCAACTCCGGTGTCCAGGCCGCGTTGGTGAAGTCGATAACCACGTCCGGCGCGAACGTCAGGAGGCCGTCCTCGGGATCCCGCACGACTGGCAATCCGTCAACTTCGTCGGACTGTGCCAGCCCGTCCACGAAGCCCATGAGTGCGAGTCCGGGATCGGCGGCGACGGCAGAGGCGACCTGGCGACCCATTTTGCCCGAGCCGGAAACAACTACGCGAATCTGGTCCATAGCGCCGGATTGTACGCCGAGATCGAGCAATCAGGGCTCGACTGGGGACGAGACGAACGGCAGGCGGCGGTACGCGGAACGGGAGAGGCGGCGCAGGGGATGTTCTGGACCAGCGCCACGCCTGAGATGATGAGCGCGAGTGCGGCGGCGAGGTGCCAGCCTAGCGGCTCGTCCAGCGCCAGCCAGCCAAGGAACACGCCCCCGCCCCAAACGGTAGCGAGTCCGAGCAGCATGACCAGTTGCCGTGAGGTCACCTGAACAAACGATCTCCTTGCTCCGCGGTAACGGAGTCAACGCCGATGGACATCGGCCAATCGCCCGGCACATCGGGCGCGTACTGGATCCGCGCGGTTTCCCGCAGGATGTTGAACCATTCGTCTTCGGGGAGCAGCCGGTCGCCCTCAAAGCCCGGGCAGGCGATGTGGCGCATCAACACCGGAACGAGATGCGATGGCCGGCCGGCCAGGGAGTCCCGGAAGCTGTCTCCGATCGCCGCGATGTCGCCGTAGGTCGGATTGCCGGTGTCCGCATCCACGAACAGCACGAAGTGGGGATACAGGCGGCAGGCGTTCGGCCGCCCCTCGTACTGCTGGCACGCCATATCCTCGCCAAGAAAAACGCAGGTGTTGTGGGCGCGGGCGAGGACGTAGGGCTGGGCAAGTGGCAGCGCCAGCGGCCCGCCATCCTCACACTCAAGGAAGTCTCGCGGCGACAGGCCGGAGTAACGAGCCACGCGATCGACATCGCGGTCGCTGAGATTCACGGTGTAGCGGTTACAGCAGTGCTCGGTGCAGGCCGCGACCAGGCACTTGAAGGTGGGGGTGCCGGGGACGACCAGGTCGTAGGCCGGAAACCGTTGAGCCATCATCTGCCAGGCGCTGGACATGGCGGCTGCGAGGGGGTGCATGCGAACATCGTACGCGGACGCGTTGGCTGGCTCGAACCGGGCGCGCGTTGCCCGAGAGCAGACGACAACGTATCCTTGCCGTCCCGTGGCGGCGGCTGGTGCCAATGACAAATGAAATAAAGCTTGACTCGATGACGCTCGAGGAGCGCACCCGACTGCGCAAGCAGATGACGGACCAGGCAGTGCGGCTCGCCATCAGCTCGCGGTGGGATGAAGCCGCGACCGCGAACCGGGAGGTCTTAAAAGTGTTCGGGGACGACCCGGATGCCTTCAACCGCCTGGGGAAGTCGCTGACCGAACTGGGCACCGTGGCCGACGCCCGCGCCGCCTATGCGCGCTCGATCGAACTTGACCCAACGAACACGATTGCAAAACGGAACCTCGACAAGCTAGCGACGATGGATGACGAGCGATCGGCGTCCGCCGCGCCGTCGCAACTGGACACTCGCCTCTTCGTGGAAGAAACAGGCAAGGCGACCGTGGCCACGCTCCAGGCGGTGTCAAGTGAGCGAAGCGCCCTGCTTGATGCGGGTGATGTCGTGGAACTGCGCGTCGAGGGCAACGCCGTGAATATCGTGGACGGCCACGGTGAATACGTGGGCATGGTGGCCCCCAGGGTCGGGCTCCGCCTGTCGCGGCTCATAGTTGGCGGCAATCAATACAACGCCGCGATCGTGACGACCACGGGCGACATCAAAGTGATGATCCGCGAGACGTTCCAGCACGCCGACCAGATCGGCAAGGTCAGTTTCCCGCAGGCGCGAGCGGCGACGGATGTACGCGCCTACACGCGGAAGGGGCTGTTACGGGGCGAGGAGATCGACTACAGCGGGGACGACGAGCCGGAAGACGACACCGAGGAAGCCTGGAGCGAGGAAGGCGGCGACGACGGCCATGCGGACGCGCCCGCGGCGGATGGCGACGACGACGACGAGGGGTTCGCCTGAGCGCGATCCGTGGGGGCTAACGCACCACCCGCCTGCATCGCCACTTGCACAACAATCTCGACGATCTCGCTGTCGGCCAGGCCCTGCTGCATCCAGGACCGCCACCTCCAGAAGTCGAGTGCCTGGCCGATCACGGCGGAGAGCAGGTCTGGCTGCGCTGGATCGTCGAAGGCTGCTACCAGCCAGTCCTGGGCGCGCCCGATCTCCCTGAATACGAACATCTCGACGAGTTCCCGAAATCCCGATGGCGCTGGCCCTCTCGTTCGGGCTGATGGCATGCGCCGCGGGACTGGGAGCGTTGTTGGCGCAGCGACTGCCTATTCGCAGCACGCCTGTCGCGCCTGCATCGGTCGGTTCAGTCGCGCCGGCTGACTGAGCCCTACCCGACCGCCGGAGCCGCCCCCTGTGCGACGGTTCGCTCCTTGAGGAAGAACACCACGCTCGCGACTAGCACCCAGAGCGGCAACGCGACCATCGGGATGAAGAGCACAGCAAACAGCAGGGCGGCAGCAGCGGCGAATCCCAGCCAGGCGAGCCACCTCGCCATCGCGCCCGAGCGTAGCGCTCCGAGAGCAAAAGAGGCGATCGAGAAAGCGCCCGCGAGTCCTCCCCAAATCAGGATCGAGCCGTATCCAAGATGCACCATGAAGCGCGCTACTCCGGGGTCCACCGGCTCGTCCTGGAACGTCACGCCTCCAGAGACCGCCGCGAGCGCCATGCCACCCAAGGAGATGCCGGCCGCGGCCAGCACGGCGCCGGTCATTCCCAGTGCGGCGCAGTGTCGGGTCAGACTGTCCGCGGAATCCCGCATGAGCGAGTAAGGCCCTACCCGCGAGAACACGACCAGGGCAAGCGCGGAAGCGACGAGAAGATAAGCGACAGTAATGAGCATCCCGCGATTATCGCTGTCTTCGTAGTACGCCGTGACCGCTGCGTCAGAATCTTCGTCTCCGCCGGGCGCATCTCCCGCCGTCGTGACGGCGAACACAAAAAGGACCGCGAATAGTACGCCCGCAACCCCTGCCCACCTTAATTCGGACATAGCAACACCACCGAGCCAGATTCGGAGTCATCATGCACCGGTATTCGCGAATGTCAACATTCTCATTCGCCGAGTCGACCCATGGATCAGATCACGCTGCGGGGGCAGCCGAGCAATTCGCGCGCGATTTCGGACTGAGTGCCGGGCGTGCCGCCCCGGAGCGTGGGAACTGTACCCGCCACGCGAATCGTGCGCGAGACGACGGGCTCGCCGGTGCCGGGGTCGCGGAAGGTGACCGTGAGCGCGTGCGGGCCGTCACCGAGGGCGAGGCCAGCGGCATCGTCCTCGATCTGGAGCTGGAAGCAGACGACGCCGTTGTAGGGTCGCGTTGAGCCACCCGACCAGCGCACGACGGTACGATCCCGGTCGGTAAGCCACAGCTCCATGCCGGGGCCAGCCTCGGAGTCGACCTGCATCACAATTTGGATCGAACGCGTGCCGTCCTCCAACTTTGCGAAGCGCGCATTGTCGAGACTGACATCCCAGCCCTTGGGGTCGGGGACATCGGCGGGTGCCTTCTCCGGCGGTTCGTAGGCGACGTTGCCGGTGGTTGTCCCAACGAGCGTCTTCGCGGACGGCGAGGTGACATGGGAGGCGTCAGGCCCCTCGCAGGCGACCGCTGCGGCGAAGACTAGGAGCGCGAGCCCCGAAGGAATGAGCCGGGAGATGATGCGGCGCACCCCCTCACCCCCCGGCCCCCTCTCCACTGCGGTGGAGAGGGGGAGCGACGTGGTCGCGGTGGGAGGGACATTGGCCCCTCTTGCAACCGGGGCGTTAGTTGGCAATCGGTTCTCGTTTGCCGGCCCCGGTGATGGCGACCATGCGGTTGAGGGCATTCATGTACGCCTTGGCGCTTGCGACGATGATGTCGGTATCGGCGGAGCGGCCGGTGTAGGTTCGGCCGTCCTGCTCGATCCGGATCGTGACCTCGCCCTGGGCATCGATACCCTCGGTCACGCTCTTGACGCTGAACTCCGTTAACGCGGGCGTGAGGCCGGTGATGCGATTCATGGCGCGGTAGACGGCGTCGACGGGGCCACTGCCGACGGCGGCATCCATGCGGATGTTGCCCTCCGGGTCGACCAGCCGAAGCGTGGCGGTTGGGGTGCTGTGGTCACCCGCGGCCACCTGGACGAGATCGAGGCGCCAGCCACCGTCTTCCATGCGCATGTTGTCATTGACGATCGCTTCGAGATCGCGGTCGTCGACTTCCATCTTTTTGTCAGCGAGCTCCTTGAATGTAGAGAAGGCGCGGCTCAACTCTTCCTCGGTCAGCTCGTAGCCCAGGTTCACCATGTGGTCCTTGAAGGCGTGCCTCCCGGAAAGCTTGCCGAGGACGAGTTGCGTGCCCTGGGGGATGCCGATCTCGACCGGGTCCATGATCTCCCAGGTCTCGCGCAGCTTGAGGATGCCGTCCTGGTGGATGCCGGAGCCGTGGCGGAAGGCGTTCTTGCCGACGACCGCCTTGTTCCATTGGATGGGCATGCCGGAGAACGTCTCTACCATCTTCGAGGCGCGGTAGATCTCCTTCGGCACGACGTCGGTGTAGTAAGGGAGGAAGTCCTTGCGCGTGCGGATGGCCATGACTACTTCTTCGAGCGAGGTGTTGCCTGCACGTTCGCCAATGCCGTTGATCGTGACCTCTACCTGGCGGGCGCCGTGCTGGATGGCCGTCAGGGTGTTGGCCGTGCAGAGGCCGAGGTCGTTCTGGCCATGGAAGCTGACTCGCGCTTTGTGGATGTTGGGCACTTGCTCGAAGATCTCGTCGAAAAGTCGGCCAAGTTCCTCGGGGATGGCGTACCCGACAGAATCGGGGATGTTGATGGTGGTGGCGCCCGCATCGATGCAGCGGCGCACGATCTCGAAGATGAAACGCGGGTCGGCACGCGTGGCGTCCATCGGGCTGAACTCGACATTCGACGTGTATTTCGCCGCGTGCTTCACCATCTGCTCGGCCTGGTTGAGCACCTGCTCGCGGTCCTTGTTGAGCTGATGCGCCATCTGGATGTCGGACGTGTTGATAAAGACATGAAGGCGCGGCTCGGCCGCTCCCTTGATCGCCTCCCAGCCGGTGTCGATATCCGTGGCGACGGCGCGCGCCAGCGCGCAGATCTGCGCCCCGCGCACTTCACGGGCGACGGCGGTGACGGCTTCGAGGTCGCCAGGCGTGGAGCAGGGGAAGCCGGCCTCGATGATGTCGACGCCAAGGCGCTCGAGCTGCTTTGCGATCTCGACCTTTTCCTGGGGCAGGAAGGCGACCCCGGCTGACTGTTCGCCGTCGCGCAGGGTGGTATCGAAGATGTAGATTTTTTCGGGCATGAACGTGTCCTCTTTCGGAGTACGGGGAGACCGCGCTCTAACGGTTCTCTTATGAAGAATCGGCCATCAGCGGCGAAACCGCACGGCGGAGCGTAATGCATGAGGCCGAGGGACGTGCGGGGAAGCGCTGTCAGCTAAGGGCGCGCCCCGGTGAGTCCGGGGCGATCGTGGTGTCCTTGCGAATTGGTGCGCGTTGCATCGAGAGAAACGGTACCGGTCTTGGGCTGCGGAATCAAGAGGCAGTTGAGGGAATAGAAGCTTGAATAACGGGAGGCCATATTCAAGGTTACCGCGCAAGCTTTAATGTACGTGCCAGAGCCCGACTCACCAATCTCTGAAGATCGGAATTCGCGGACGATTGCTTGCTCACTGACGTTCGCGCTCCGACTGGTCGGCGCACCGCTTGTGAACGCGGTGCTGAGCGGGATTCTCGTTGTGCTACGCTAGACGCTCCTCATCTCCTTTGGAGTCACTCCGTTCGCGTACGAACCGCTTCGCCATCCCTTCCTCGATTGCCTGCGTGAGCAGGTGCTGTATGCGGCCGGGCCGATCGGCTCGACGCTGCTCGACTTCGGGCTGACGCGCGACGACTACATCGCCTTCAAAGGCACGCCGCAAGAGGAGGAGCACGACAACTGCCCGGAGTGGCTGAACGTCTCCGCGCCGCACCACCTTGAACGCGTCTTTCGGATGTTCTACGAGGCCGGGTGCGACGCCGTGGATGCGTGCTCGTTTGGCGCGAATGAGATCGTGCTCGATGAATTCGAACTGAAAGAGCGGACGCGCGAGCTGAACCGTATCGCCGCCCAGGTGATCGGGCGTGTGCGCGACGAGTACAGCACGCCGGAGCACCCTCGCTACGCCTTCGGGACGATGGGCCCGGGGACGAAGCTTCCCTCCTTGGGGCACCCCACCTGGGACGAACTCGTGCATAGCGCCAGGGAGCAGGCCATCGGCCTGATCGAGGGCGGCATCGACGTACTCAAGGTCGAGACCTGCCAGGACTTGCTCCAGACGAAGGCATCCCTTGCAGGCGTTGTCGAAGCGTTCGCGGAGACAGGGCAGCGGCTGCCAGTGATCGCGAGCGTCACGATCGAGACGACGGGGACGATGCTTCTCGGGTCAGACATCGACTGCGCCCTCACGGCGTTGGAGGCGATCGATGTGATCGACGTGATCGGCGTGAACTGCTCGCTCGGCCCGGAGCAGATGGTCGAGCATGTGCGCTACCTCGCGGAACACTCACGGCGGCCGGTGTTTGTGGGCCCCAACGCGGGGCTGCCCCTGCTCGTGGATGGCGAAGCGGTCTATCCGCTCACGCCGGTCGAGTTCGCGCGCTACCAGAAAATCTTCGTCGACGAGTTCGGCACGAACATTGCCGCAGGCTGCTGCGGCACGACGCCCGAAATGTTCGAGGCGGCCATCACGAGCATCGGGCGCCGACCGCCGAAGCAGCGCCGGGTCGCGCCGTTCGAGGCGTCCCTGGCTTCGCTCTACACGGCCGTGCCGATCGAGCAAGACGCCTCGTTTCTGGTGATTGGAGAACGGATTAACGCGACCGGCTCGCGCGCTTTCCGGGACCTGCTTCTCGCCGGCGACCACGACGGCATGGTCGCACTGGCGCGCGAGCAAACGGCCGAAGGCGCGCATGTGCTCGACGTGATGGTCGATTACGTCGGACGCGATGGCGCTCCGGACA
>JBKKBS010000198.1:0-5419 GCA_046713815.1 Tepidiformaceae bacterium | reverse complement strand
GCGCTCGAACAGGACTTTGTCTGACATTTGGTAGCCTCACATCGGTCTGGTGTGGGGGCATTGTAAGCGTTCGCCCGGCGCGGCTCCACGCGTCGCGATAAGACATGCCGCCGTTCGGACACGCCGGCACTGCCCGAACGGGTGGTCTCGACATTCGTGGCGACTGACATCCTCATTCCAGTGACCGCAATCGGCGGTCCGGAGGAAATAAATGGCAGACGGGACAACGGTCCTCACACAACTCTCGGACGCGATGGCAGACGCCGTCGCGAAGGCAGGCCGATCCACGGTCATGGTGAACGCGCGGCGGCGCTTGCCGGCGAGTGGCGTGGCATGGTCCAACGACGGCGTGATCGTCACCTCCGACCACGTCATCGAACGCGAGGAGGACATCACTGTCGGGCTGCCCGGAGGGGGCGAGGTGAAGGCCCAGTTGGTCGGGCGCGACCCGGGCTCGGACCTCGCCGTGCTGCGAATCGAAGCGGGCAAGACATCAGCCGCGACGCTGGCCACCGAGGCTGCCCGAATCGGGCACTTCGTGCTGGCTGTGGGGCGGCCGGGCGAGGGCGACGTGATGGCATCGTTCGGCGTCGTGGGCGCCGTCGGTGGTGCATGGCGCACCTTCCGTGGGGCGACCGTCGATGGCTACGTACGCTCCGACGCAACGTTCTACCCCGGCTTCTCCGGCGGGCCCCTCGTTGACGGCGAAGGGCGCGTGATCGGCATCAATAGCTCACGGCTCGGTCGAGGCGCGGGACTCACGATCCCGTCGGCGGCGGTGTCCAAGGTCGTCGAGCAACTGCTCAAGGGCGGCAAGATCAGGCGCGGCTATCTCGGCATCGGCAGCCAGCCCGTGCGCATCCCAGCGGGCCTCGCGGCGAAGCTTGGACGCGAACAAGAGACCGGGCTGCTGGTGGTGGGCGTGGAGGCCGGGACCGTTGCCGACACCGGCGGCCTGCTCGTGGGGGACATCCTCGTCGCCTTCGGAGGCGCCATTCTCAGCGACACCGACGACCTCCAGGCCCAGTTGGGCTCTGACACCGTCGGACAGGCGAAAGTGGCCGCCATCCTGCGCGGCGGCGAACCGAAAGACCTGACCATCACCGTCGGAGAGCGGGAGTAGGGGTTCACAATGAGCACGGCAACATTGAATCGCTTCGCGGTCGGTCCGCTCTCGGATGCCTCGGCTGACGTGGCGTCGCGCTTGCGCATGTCGCTGGTGGCAGTCCGAAGCCGCCGGGGCGGCGGCTCCGGTACGGTCTGGGGCGCGGACGGCCTGATCGTCACCAACGACCACGTCGTCCGTGGCGACTCCGCCGAAGTTCAGCTCCCAGACGACTCCGTTCAGACCGCACGGATTGTCGCGCGCGAACCGGGGCACGATCTCGCGGCACTGAAGATCGACATCTTCGGCCTATCGCCCGTGACGGTCGGCGATTCGAAAGCCGTGCGGCCCGGCCAGCTCGTGTTTGCGGCTGGCAATCCCTGGGGCCAGCGCGGCATCGTCACCACCGGGATCGTCGTCTCCACGGGCAAGGCGACGATCGAGAACGGCGTTCCTCTGGAGGAAGCGGTGCGCGCGGACGTTGGCCTCGCGCCTGGAAACTCCGGCGGACCGCTGGCGGATGCCGCGGGCCGAGTGATCGGCATCAACTCGATGATCGCCGGAGGCATGGCGGTCGCCGTCCCGGCGCACATCGTCACGCGCTTCCTTGCGGGGGAACTACCGGGCCGAGGGTTCCTCGGGATCAGTGGCCGCACGATCCCGCTGCCGCCCGCCATCGCCGCCTCCTACGGCGCCGGCGACGGCACGGGGGTGATCGTCACCGACGTCATCGATGCTAGCCCGGCAGCGACCGCCGGCCTCCTGCCGGGCGACGTGATCGTCCGCCTCGATGGCACGCAAGCGGGCGCCCGCGGACTCGCTCTGGGGCTCGAACGACTGAAGGCGGGCCGCCCGGTGCGCCTGGAGTTGCTCCGCGCGGGAGGAGTCGTGACAGTCGAAGCGTCGCCGGTCGTGCGAAGCTAATGCGGCATGCCTCGGCGGCCCGGATTCCCTCATCCCCGGCCGCCGAGGCAGTATTGAGAGCAGGAATGAACACACCCGCACGCCAGCCCCTCCCGTTTGCCCGCCGCGAGACGGATCCGATACCCGTATCGGGGGCCGTCGCTGTCTGGGGCCGCTACCCGGCCATGCGCGCGGGCATCCGCACACTGCTGGCGGAGGTGGGCGTCGATGCCGTGGACGCACCGCCCGGTAACGCACCTCAAAACGCGCCCGGCGTCCTCATTGCCGACGCCGGCGACGGATCCCTGGACGATGTCCTCGTTGACCTGCGCGAGCAGTTCCCAGGCGCCGCGCTCATTCTCCTCGCGGGCGACGCATCGGCGTTCGAAAGCATCTCAGGCGAGGCCGCCCCGGCCGGCATGCTCCTCCGCGATGTGACCGGTCCGGAGCTGGCCTCGGCCGTGGGCGCGGTCTCGAACGGACTGTCCGTCGCGGACCCGCAAGTGATGGCGCGCCTTGGCCGCCACACGGCCGGGCGTCGGACGGACCTCGAACCGCTCGAGGAGCACCTCACGGAGCGCGAACTGGAGGTCCTGGCGCAGCTTGCCCTTGGCATTCCCAACAAGGCGATCGCCCTGCGCCTCGGCATCAGCGAGCACACGGTGAAGTACCACGTCGGCGAGATCCTCGGGAAGCTCGGCGCCGCCAGCCGCACGGAAGCGGTCATGCAAGGCGCCCGCCGCGGACTCCTCTCGCTGTAGAAGCTGTCAGCCATCGGCTATTGGCATTCGGCTTCGCGATTGGCCCGGAGACCCGACTCGTCTCGCGACGAAGTCTAGCCCTGGGATAGACCCATTCCGGGGTTGTCGATCAGGTAGAGCCAACTGCCGTCCGCCTGCTTGCGCATGACCTCGGCGGTGATGCCGGAGAAGGCGATCTCGCCGTCCGGGCCAGTGCCGGTGCCCGTCCAGGTCGCGTGCACGAGGGCGATGTCGCCGGATTGCGCGACCATGGCGGGCTGAAAGTCGATCTTCGCCTTCATCGCGACGAAGCCGGCCAGCTGCTCGCGAATTGCCGCGATGCCCGTGACGGGCCCCGCCTCGGCGACCATCGATGCGCCGTCTTCGTACAGGCTCATAATCCCGTCGAGGTCTCCCGCGTCCAGGTACTCGTTGAAGACGCCGTGCATCTCCTGCGGCGTGCGCACCACCTTCTGTGCCGTTGGGCTGGTCATGTGGAACTCCTCCGTTTTCTTACCCGGACACTATGTCGACAACGGCGAGGAGGCAATCGCTCCTGACCGTTTCTTGACGTTCGGGAACCAACGACGCGTCCGGATCGTTGAACATGGGTGTATGGCACGGCGATGGTGGTGGTTGAGCGCGTTCTCATTTGTGGTCATGTTGAGCGCCGCGGGAGCGACTCTGCTGGCGCGGGACAGCGGACATGGCGAGCGCCCAACGGCAACATCGACCGCCACCAGCATCCCCGATGGTGGTTGCCCCGTCGAAACAGCCGTCTGCGACTTCGCACGGTTGGCGGAATACGAGCTGCAAGAGGGCGATCCCCGGCGGCTCATCTCTCCGAAGAGCAAATATGGAAGCGACCCATCCGGCCAGTCTGGCGTCGTGGACACGATCCTCGGAGGCCCGGACAAGGCAACGAAGGCGCGGGTATTTGCGATTGGCTGTCCGCTGATCGGCGGTGCCCCCAGCTGTTCCGAGTACTTCTCGCTCGTCTTCACGGCTCGCGCGGAAGGGGACGAACTCGGCGGCGGGCCATTCGGGTCGCGCGAACTGCTCGCCTTCCAACGTGACGGCGGCGATCTCCCGATCCTCACGCTCCGCGCGGCCATGCCGGCCGTGGATCAGGTGGTGAAGGGCGGAGAATTCGGCCGCTGCTACACAGTCGATGTCCCGGCTGGATGCGGCGGGACGATGTTCTATCCGTTTACGACCGGAACCCCTGTGGCCGTCAGTCCCACTCCCATCTCTCCGCCTTTGTCGGCCGACGACCCATTCGCAGGTATCGAAGTCAGGGACCTTGTGGCCGGTGCGCAAGCGAGCATCGGTTACGACACCGTCGTCTACCACTCGAACGATTCCGGCATACTTTCGCGCACCTACAGGAGCGCCGATGGCGAGCTACACACGGAGAACCTCTTCCGGCCTCTTATGGAGTTGACCGGCGGCCACGTTTTCCAATTCGCAGCCGACTGGGAACGCGGCCATCTCCTCGTCAAGGTCTGCGCTAGTGGTTACTGCGGCGGCGAAGATGACCCTTCGGCGGACGCCACCGTGCGCGTCTTTCGGTCTCGAGATGGAGGCGCGACCTACAGCGAGGAGGACGCCTCGGGGCTGCCGGTCTGGTCGTACCTCCGCGGATTCGTGGGTGACGATGCTGTTGTCGTCGGGATGGAGCGGCGCGGCCTCGATTACGTGACCCCATATCTCCTCTATCAGTCGATGGCGCCGCTCACGCCGCCGACCGCGGTCGGCCGCGCTGAGCCGCAGGCTGACGCAGCCATTGGCATCGGCTGGCTCGACTTCGTGAACGGCAGCGGCTACTACGACTCGTCGGGGAAGCGGCTGATCCCGGGAGGGGCCGGGAAGCGACTCAACTATGTCGTGCCACTGCCGTCTGGCCACCGCATCGCCCACTGGATCGATTATGGAGTCTTTGACGAGTACACCGGCCTGTACGATGGGGAGGGCCGTCTGGTGCGCGCGATTCGCTCGCGCCATCTCACGAGCACCCTCGGACAACTCCCATCAGGGCTGCTCTTCGGCAATGTCGCGCCTCCGGAACCATTCGCCTTCGAAGTCGACGCCGGTGCTTCCGCATGCACGACGGTTGGGTCAACGTACGCAAGCCTGCTGGATTTGAACACTGGCACGGTCCATCCCATCCTCGAACTCGCCGGCTGCACGCCAAATCAACCTCACGGTTATCTCGTCCATATCCAGGCCCGCGCCGTCCTGCGTGTCGCCACGAACGGCGATTGCCTAAACGTGCGGAAGGAGCCGTCGGCGTCGTCCGAAAGCGTTGGTTGCTTCGCCGACGGCGTGCTGCTCGGCTTGCGCGGTGATGGTCCGCCGCCCATCGTCCCCGGCTGGCGCGCCGTCATGACGCCGGCGCTGGAGCCGGGGTGGGCGGCGGAAGAGTTCCTGCGGCGCTGACGGACCGGTGCTCCAAGCGGTCGTAACGGCGCGCTGCGCGTCGCTCAGGTGGGCCACCTGGCGAAAGAGCGCTGTCTCTTGCGGCCCACTGGGGCCGCGACTACCGAGAACGGGCGCGATTAGCACTCATTGACAGGGAGTGCTAATATGAGCGTCCAATCCAAAACATCCAGAGGTATTTCCTTCATGGCAAAGCAGTTGCTCTTCGACGAAGACGCTCGTCACGCACTCA